>DPLM01000001.1 GCA_003541985.1 Deltaproteobacteria bacterium
CGCTCGCTACGTTCGTATCATTGAATCTGCAGCACCTGGCTTCGATAATTTCTGAGCGATCTCTTTAAAAACACTCCGACTTTTTTTACCGGTTAAAATCTGCTCGTAAAAAGGTGATATGGAGTTGCCAGCCACTAGAACTCCGCCATATTGAAAGGTTGAGTTTGTAAGTAGAAGTTCCCTCCTTCCGTTATTTTTCTCGTCCAATCGAAAGTACGTGTGAATCCTTCATAATTTAGTGGCTTTGTCTTGCTGAAGCGCCGTCTCAGCTTGCACAAAGAGGCCGAGCTTCAGTATTGGGGCTTATCGCTGCCCTTGTTCCTGCTGATTCTATTTTATGGATCGACTACATGATTATGGTCCGGTTGAGCCCAGAGATTCCTGCGGCAACGGAGCTTTCAACGGTTTGTAGCGGTTTACTGGTTTCTGTCTATCCGGTAGCTGCAGCGGTCTCAGCATTTATTTTTGCTCCATGGTCTGGCCGATTGGGGCGTAAGCAGCTGCTACTCTACCTGGAATTGGGTTTTGTGATCTCTACCTTTGGCTTTGCCCTCGCTCAAGGAGTGGAGAGCTTCTTTCTATTCCGTATTCTTTCCAGAGCTTTTACTGGACCCATCATGCCGAACTGCCTAGCGTATGCAGGGGAGGTGCTGCAAGGGAACCGAAGGAACCGAGCCCTGACAAACATCATGCTTGGATTCACGCTGGCTTCAATCTTTGGTGTGCCCGTTGGTTCTGTATTGGCAGAATGGATCTCCTGGCGCTGGATCTTCGGTGTGATTGGGCTGGGTGGTTTGCTCTCATTGCTCTGATTGACTGGTATTCCACCGATTACTACTGGAGCTGAAAAGATTACGATCCATCTTCAGTACCTCCAAATGTTTGGTCTCTGGAAACGTCAGGAAGTTCGTGGGGTATTTGCAATGCAGTTCTTCATGCTGATCGGGCTGTTTGGTTTCATTCCGCATATGAGTATCTGGTTAATTAACAACTATGGGCTATCTGCTTGGGCAATTGGTTTTTTTCTACATGCAGGGAGGAATTGGTAGCCTGATCGGGAACCAGCTTGCTGGTTGGCTGTGGCTACGAGGATTTTGTTTCAGTCTGATCGGGATCGGTTCTGTCTTGATGGGGACTGTGCTGATGCTTTCCACTCAAGACCTGTTGCCTGGTCATTGGAGGGGAGGGACGTTTTTTGCCATCATGTTCGGTGGGTCTATGCAGATGCCTGGCCTGCAAGCCATCCTGGTTGAACTAACGGGCAAGGAAATTCGAGGACGTCTGATGGCGATGTGTATGATCGTGTCCAACATTACGATGGGACTCGGAGGTTTCTGGAGTACGGGTTTGCTCTCTATGGAAAATGGTTATCTACTGGTGACAGATCAGGTCGGGCTGGTTTCGATGTTGACTTTGCTGGCCGTTCTTCCGCTGATCTGGCTGATTCAGTAATAGCAACGCAGTACGCCTCAGCCCACAATTTGAATCTTTTTGCTACCGTGTGAAAAATTACTTCGATTTGCTCTGACTGGGGATTTTCCAAAAGCACCATTCCGCTTGCCTCTCTAACAAACTGGGCCTAGTTTGATCGACTTTCCTGAATTTCTGGATTTATATACTGACAAAAAGCTCAAGGTGCTGTTAAAGAGTGAGCAGTACTGCCTTAACAGTGATCCAGACGACGCTCCTCTGTGTAAACATTGACTATGACTAGCAAACAACCGGCGTTGATCTTGGCCTCAGGTGGATTCAACGGTAAGCTTGCCAAAACAGCTTTTGGCCTGATTCGTAGTAGCGAACGCTTTCAGATCGTGGGTGTTCTTGATCCAGAACAGGCAGGACAAGAAGCAGGACGAATTGTTGATGGAAAAGACCGTGGAATAGGCATCTATGCCAGCGTCGCCGAAGCGTATGCCCAGGCTGAAATAACACCGGAAGTGGCCATCATTGGAGTAGCGATCGCGGGCGGGAAGCTCAATGACAATCTGAGGTGCGCTGTGACTGAAGCCCTACGTCAGGGTTTGATGATTGTCAACGGCCTGCATAGTTGGCTTGCTGAAGATCCAGAGATAGTGGCCTTGGCACAACATTATGGTGGAAGTTTACTAGACTTGCGGAAGCCACGATCACGAGAGCAGTTGAGGTTCTGGTGTGGGGGAATTCTCGACGTCAAGGCACCACGTATTGTGGTGATGGGGACCGACTGTGCACTGGGCAAGCGCACCACAGCCCGCTGGTTACGAGATGCCTGTCAGGCAGAAGGAATAAAGACTGAATTGATCTACACCGGTCAAACCGGCTGGATGCAGTCTGCCCATGACTATGGCTTTATCCTAGATGCAACTCCCAATGACTTCGTCAGTGGTGAACTAGAAGGTGCAATCATGCGCTGTGATCATGAACTTGCACCTCAATTGATTCTGATCGAAGGACAATCTGCTCTGCGCAATCCAAGTGGCCCTTGTGGAGCAGAGTTTCTCTTATCAGCTCAAGCCAAGGGAGTGATATTGCAGCATGCTCCAGCACGTGAACTCTATAAAACCACAGACCGGCCTTGGCCCATGGCGGACATTGCCGATGACATCAAGATCATTCAACTCTATGGATCTGAGGTGCTTGCTGTGACCCTCAACGCAGATGGGATTGCGATAGAATATCGAGAAGGAGTACGGGTGGAACTGGAACAACGCCTGGGGCTGCCGGTTTTTCTGCCATTGGAGCAGGGTGTGTCCAATATCCTATCATTGATGCGTGACTTCGTTGCTCGGGAGGTCCAACCATGAAACTAACATCCTGCCGTGTTTTTCAAGAATGCATTCCTCTGACTCAGCCGTTCACGATCTCCTATAACACGACAGAAGCGATTACGCTTCACTTTGTTGAGTGGCAAACTGACACAGGTCACCATGGTTGGGGTTCAGCCAGTCCTGGGCCACGAGTTACGGGAGAAACGGACGAGGTTTGCAACGCAGCTCTCCAGGCTATGAGTGCGTTTCAAGGGGAAGATGTTCGTCATCTCCCCCGTTTGCTGCGCCAACTGGAGACAGAGTTCCCCAAGGCCCCTGCAGCTCGGGCTGCTGTTGATATGGCTTTGCATGACCTGCTTGCTCGTCAACTGGAGCTGCCGTTGACAGACATGCTTGGCAGGTGTCATGCCGCTTTACCGACTTCAGTGACCTTGGGCTTGCGTTCCTTGGATGAAACGCTTGGCGAAGCGAAGGAGAAAGTTGCTCAGGGCTTTAGTGTCCTCAAAGTTAAATTGGGTCAGGATTCTGAAGCAGATTTGGAATTGTTACGACGACTGAGAGAAGAACTTTCTCGGGATATCCTCCTAAGAGTCGATCCAAATCAAGGCTATGATCTGCAAGCTCTAAGGACCATTCTGACTAAATTTGATGAGTTGCGCCTGGAGTTTGTGGAGCAGCCAATGCCTGTTTCACAAACAGAGGAGTTACGGTCACTGCCAGCAGTACAGCGCCAGCACTTGGTGTTGGATGAAAGCCTACAAAGTCCTGGAGATGCACTGCGTTACGGATTTCAGGATCCACTTTGTGGAGGCTTCAATATTAAGCTGATGAAGTGCGGTGGTCTAGGACCTGCGCGTCAGATTGCCAATCTATCTGAACAGACAGGTCGTACGCTGATGTGGGGGTGTAATGACGAGAGTCGACTCAGTTTGGCTGCCGCATTGCACCAAGCGTTGGCCTGCCCGACTACGCGATATTTGGATCTGGATGGTGATCTTGATCTTGTTCATGATCCAGCCCAAGGGGGCTACACCATTGAAAAGGGTGTCATGATTCCTCTTGAACAACCAGGACTTGGAATTACTGTGCCTTGAGGGGAGTTCTACCCCAATGGTTCAACGGTGTTCAACAAAAAGGAATGCTTCCTGCTACAGATCGATTGTTCCCAGTGCCTAAACTGAGAACATTATAATTTCTCTGACGGAGGATTGGGCCGTTGGGGAGATGATCCTGATCCTGCGACAATCAGGATCTGGGAGTTCTGCTGTGCTTGGCGTTCGGTGGAACTCCCATGCTTTTGCGTGCTACTGCGAGATGCCTCCTCTCCCTTCTCAACTCATTTTTGCTGAAGAAAACGCAGAACAGTTCATCATCTGAATCTTCTGTCAATTGCATTGGTTTCCATTTCACAACTCTACAAAATGCACTGGATTCTCCGCCCTCTGAGTCTGGACCTTCGTGGACTAGCTACACTCCGTATTTTGCTTGGAATGCTGGTGTTATTAGATGCATGGATTCGTAGTAGCGACTTAATTGCTCACTATGGAGATTCAGGAGTTTTACCCCGATCTGTCCTGCTAACCGAATTCAGCAATCCCTACCATTTCTCTCTATTGTTTCTTAGCGGACAACCGCTTTGGGTAGGACTTTGCCTTGTGATATATGGGTGTTCTGGTCTGGCCTTAGCCTTTGGTTGGCGTACTTGGTGGAGCACCCTGATAGCTTGGTTACTGATGTTGTCACTTCATAATCGTAATCCAGTCGTCCTCAACGCTGGGGATGTCTACTTCAGAGTTCTGCTCTGTTGGGGTCTCTTTCTACCATTAGCAGCCCGTTGCTCTCTTGATCGAGCTCGAAGTCTGACAGGCTTCAAACCTGCTGTGAACCTGAGCGAACAGGAAGTCCTCACAGGTGGGTCGGTTGGTTTGGTTTTACAGGTGGTGCTGATGTATATCTGTACAGCAGCGCTCAAGACCTCAACAGAATGGTGGCCAGAGGGGACAGCTGTCTGGTATGCGATCACCTGGGAGCAATTCACTACTCCGTTTGGAGACTGGCTTCAAAATTTTCCTGAGTTGCTGAAATGGCTGACGTGGGGAGTCTATGGAGTTGAATGGGCTGGACCGTTACTGCTACTCTGCCCATTTTGGCATGCCTGGATACGTACCATCGGTGTACTGTTGCTCATTTCACTTCATCTTGGCCTAATTTTGACGATGGAGTTGGGTTTCTTCCCCTGGATCTGCATTGCGGTACTGCTTAGCTTATTTCCCAAAGGAATCTGGGACTGGTTATCTTCCAGAAATTGGTTGCGCCGTGTTCCTGCCGAAAACCTGATCCTTTATTACGATCAGGACTGTAGTTTTTGCCAACGAATGGTTGGAGTGTTACGCGAATTTGTTTTGTTTGGCCAAGCAGAAATTCGGCCAATCCAAGCCGATTCGGTGGTATATGCCCTTTTTGATAATGAAGCCCCCAGTAGCTGGGTTGTGCAGCAGGGAGAACACTATGCGTTTGCTGGTGAGGGACTCTGGCTGGTATTGCAGCAATCTCCTTGGTCTGCATGGTCAGCCCGTTTTTGGCCTGAAGCGAAGACTTTAGCTTCTTTAGAGAGCCTGTATGCCTGGGTCGTGCGTCGTCGACCTCAGTTAGGTCGCTCGACCGCTTGGATCGGTTCACGCCGACTCCCGCCCAAAGCTGTTCCTAACCGATATCTTTCAACAGTAGCCTTGATCTTGATTGTATTGGTTGTGGGCTACAACCTGCGCTACAGCTTTTTCAATGAAGTTCCTTTGTCCCCATCGGTCAAGACTTTGTTTGCAGCATTGAGGTTGGATCAATACTGGAACATGTTTTCTCCTCAGCCTAGTAAAGATGATGGTTGGTTTGTGATGGAAGGAGAACTTCGTGATGGGACTCCCGTTGATGTGTACCGACTCCAACTGGGAGAGGTTTCTTTTGACAAACCAGATGATCCCTCTGCGTACTATCCAAACCAGCGCTGGCGAAAATACTTGATGAATCTTTGGCTAAAGAAATACAAAGACTACCGTCTCCACTACGGACGCTATCTCTGTCGTCAATGGAATAGCCGAGAAACGGAACGAGAGCGGAAGTTAACCACCTTTCGGATACACTTCGTGTTGGAAAGATCAGGACTCCCCGGCCAACCTGCAAAACCAACAGAGAAACGAATCATTTGGAGACATGATTGCTTCAAAAAAAAAGGCTGAAACGTTCTTTAAGTTGTTAGTGAAGTTGTTGATGGAGAGCCCAAGCGAGCAGGGAACCCCTCGCGGTCCAGGCGAGGGTGCGAATCCAATTTGTTTGTACAAGTAGTTGCTGGGCATAGGAGTCGTAACGCTCTGAGAGACGCAGGTGCTGAGGAACCTGTAACCAAAATGTAGAAGCCCAAATGAGCACAAGCAGTCCCAGTGTGGTTCCCAATAACGTCGATGATAAGCCAGGAGGAGGTAACCACCAGAGCAGAAGTGCAGAAAACAACTCCAGCAACATGGGGCCAATCACAACCCAAGCAGTTCGGTGAGTATTGCGACTTTCATAAGCAGGGAAGGCTGCATCGGGAATGTTTGCAAAGAGAGGATAGTGAACAACTTGGATCAGCCAGATCAAGCCAACCATGTACCAGGTAACGATCAGATTCAGTAGCAGCCAAGTCATTAATCTTCCTTGTGGGTTTGCTGACAAAGATCTTGGACTTGATGGAATTCACTGTACATTCTTAACTGTACAAATATTATTATATGTTTTTTTAATTTCTATTGGAGTATCCAAAATGAAAGTACTTGCATCTCTCAAGTCAGCAAAGCAGCGTCACAAAGACTGCCAGATTGTTCGCCGGCGCGGAAAGATTTTTGTAATCTGTAAGAGCAACCCTCGCTTCAAAGCACGTCAGAAGTGAGCCCGCTGAGCCCTAGTCAGCTGTGGCTCGTCCTCTTGTGTTCCTCCTAAGATTCGCGTCAAAACGGACCATTCACCTTTCCGTTGATAAATTGCTGTAAGATTGGGTTCGAATTTTCCCTGATTTCACCCGGACTTCCTTCAGCAATGATTTTGCCCTGATAGAGCATCGCCAACTTGTCAGCAACTCGCATGGAGTTGGGAATGTGATGAGAAATGGAAATACAGGTTTTGCCAAAGTTATCACGCATTTCCACCATCAGGTTGCCGATCGCTGTGGTTGTGATTGGGTCTAAACCTGATTCTGGTTCATCAAAGATCATAATTTTGGGCTCCATCATCAGCGCCCGAGCTACTCCTACACGTTTCTTCATTCCTCCAGATAGTTCGGCAGGCATTTTGTCTTCTACATCATAGAGACCCAGTCGATTGAGTGTAGAAGTGACTCTCTCAGCAATTTCACTTTCCTTGAGCTGCTTCTGGTGTTCACGCAGAGCAAAAGCAACGTTTTCGAAGACATTCATCGAATCGAAGAGTGCGGAGTACTGAAAGCACATTCCTGTTTTCTTAAGCACTTCCACACGGTGCCGCTTGCTCATCTCCAAGACATTGACCTCATCGACAATGATCTCTCCAGAGTCTGGCATAATGAACCCAAGGATCAACTTGACAATGGTAGATTTGCCGTGGCCAGAGCCTCCCATGATGACCGTAATCTTGTTGGCAGGCATTTTCAGGCAGAGATCGTCGATGACCTTTTTGCTACCGAAGGTCTTGGTGACGTGGATTAATTCAATCATGTCTCTCAGAAAGTGTAGAAGGTCTGGCTGTAGATTTTTTCAGCAAAGTTTTCGGTCAGTTCCTGTATGCCGCGACTGAGTCGCTGACCGCTGAGGTCAGCATTACTGCTGCTATCGTTGCTGCTAGTAGAGACCTGAACTTTGAGATTTGAAACTTCCCAAAGCTGTTTGTTGGTTCGCTGATCTTCAAGAATGGCAGTTCCTGTAAGGGTCAACTGCTGAGCGACAGCCAAGGCTTCTGGCTCGTCCAAGTTCATTCGGGTCATCTGAACCAATCGCACCCGCAGCAGTAGATCACTACGTTCACTTCCACCACGAAGTCGAACAGCCGAATTACCACGTAAACGGCTGCTGAGAGCCTGCATTACGAAAGTTTCTAGATCGGATTCGAAAGTTTTATTTTCGATGGGTGCAATGCTTAGGGTCGCGGCTTCTGCTGGAAGGGGAGGATTGCCACCTTCGAACGTATATTGGCAGCTAACGAGCAGCGACAGCAGACACGAACAAATAAATTTCCGAAGAACTGAGTTGGCTCTAAGAATTTTATTCACGGTAACAACTAAGGTCAGAGAGTCAGGGATAGCCCAAATTGTAAGCAGGAACGGGTTGTTTTTCGATTGCGTCTTCAATGGGCATTCGTTAAAAAATAGAGTTCTAAACTTCTTCTCATCCGTGTTCGCCAGGCCGGTTTCTATTCGGTCCACTGCAAAAGAGGTAGATTGTTTTCTCCTGAAATGCAACAGCAGGTTGACCGTCTTTTTTCTCGCTATCCGATTCGTCGTAACGCTCTCCTGCCACTCCTACATATGGCTCAGAAAGAAAATCAGGGCTGGTTGGACAGCAAGTGGGTGAATCATGTGGCTGATCTGTGTGAGGTTTCGCCTACCCATGTGGAAGGAGTAGCAACTTTCTACACAATGTTTCGTTTTCGACCACCGGGCAAGTATCATCTACAAGTGTGTACCTGTGTGCCCTGCTGCCTAGTAGGAGGTCCAGAAATTCTGGAACATCTTGAGCACAAATTACACATTCATGCAGGTCATACCACTAAAGATGGACTCTTCAGTATCGAAGAAATGGAGTGCATCGGAGCTTGTGCCTATGCGCCAGCAATGATTGTCAACGAAGACTATGTAGAGCAGTTGACCCCTGAAAAAATCGATCAACTACTTGACAGTCTCGCTACCAACCTAGAAGAGTAGGACCCCCCCATGCTTGAGGAAACACTTGTTCTTTTCCGCAACATCCGAACCCCTGGATATGATGGCGCTTTGGATAGCTACCGCAAAGCCGGTGGCTACCAGTCTTTGCCAAAAGCCTTGGCGATGAAACCTGAAGAGGTGATTGCCCTAGTCAAGGAAGC
>DPLM01000059.1:0-847 GCA_003541985.1 Deltaproteobacteria bacterium
TAATTCAATCCCTGATTGCTTAAGTTTAAAAATATAGATATCTAGAAAATCTCCAGGTGGTAGTTGTATAACTACAAAAATTAAAACAGAAATAAAGAACAAGAGAGGAACAAGTATTAAAACTCTTTTAAAGATGTAGTATAGCACTTTATGAAACTCTCATCTTTTTCAGATTTTTTATCATTATTTCTTTGATTTATCCTTTTGAAGACAGCAATCACAGAATTGTGATTGCTGTCAACTTAAATGCTATTTGAAGAAAATTTGCTCAGCTGCAAAAAATGTTGCTGAGGAAAACCCACTTTCTGCAACATTTCCAGCATTTGGTGGGATAATGACTGGTCCAACAACATCTCTAGCAACCGGGAACAGTGGAATATACTCCTTCATCCACGCCGTAAAGACAGCTTCTGCATCCTTCGCTCTTTCTGTTCCTGGCCACACTTTTCGGATCTCTTCATCAATCTGATAGAGGTTTTTGATCCACAGCGGAGGCTCCTCTCCTGACTGACCTCCTGAGGTGTACCATTCATGCCACTTTGAGCCCCAATTGATCCTCTGGTCTGGCATGTAATCAAACACTAGATAGGGCCAGTTTACATCATCCATCCAACTCATTGCTGCGTATAATTCATTTGAGTTTCTTCTTGACTGAAATAGATCATCGCTAATCGCTTTCAGAGTTGTCTTCAGTCCAACCTCTTGCAAATCTGATCTAATCAGTTCTGCCATCCGAATCCAATCTCCAGCGGTGTTTGGTATCTCAAAGATTATCTCAAACGTGTTTCCATCCGGCCCTATACGAAATCCCTCATCGTCTTTCTTATCCATCCCAATCGAATCGAGA
>DPLM01000059.1:1246-5084 GCA_003541985.1 Deltaproteobacteria bacterium
GAATTGAGAATCGATAATCGCTTGGTTGTTTATCGCCATGTTTACTGCCAACCTGAATTCCTTCTGATAGACAACCTTTTGCCAGTTTTTATCTGGATTATTGTAGTTGAACATCATTGCTACTGGAGCATTATGGTAAACGAGGTTGGTATATACTCGATAATTTCCGTTTTTCTCGTTCTTCTTGAGTAACGGGACTTTATCGTGCTCAATCAGATCGCGATGGAAGTTCACTTCGCCCCCAATCACTTTTAGAGGAATGTTCTCCGCATCCGCCACCTGAACAGAGACATATCGATCCACATAGGGCAGCTGATTACCCGCTGTATCAATTTTGAAATAGTATGGGTTTCTCTCCATGACTATTAATTCTGGTGAGGACTCGACACGAATCCATGGCCCTAGATTCGGATACCCAGCTGTTACTTTTCTTGGTATTTCATACCACTCAACGTGAATATCCTTGAATAACCTCACCCATTCATCATCATTGTACCCCTTCTCTTTAAGCAGCCTTTGAATCTCAGCTTTGCTCGCATGATCAGGATGATACTTTTTCAGCACATGGCTTGGTTGCATCCAGTCGTTGTACTGGGCACCCCAAACTTGACTCGCACCAAAATGCTTCATCAATCTGCCACATCCCTTTTCATAAGTGATGCGGAAAGCAAGATCATCAATGATTTCTAATTTGGCAAGTTTACCATCTGGCTTACAACCACTCCTAAAACGATAGTGGGGCGTAGGAGTAATCTCTTTATTCTTGATTACCTCTTCGTAGGTGAACCTGATATCCTCTGTACTGACTGGAGCTCCATCTGACCACTTCAATCCTTTTCTCAACTTGAAGTAAAAGACGCTGTAGTCATCGTTGATATCGAACTCTTCTGCAATATTTGCCTCAATTGGCCCAGCTTTGTGAGCCGGAGTTGACAAAAACCCCTCGTTTACCGCATCTCTGAGGTTCCAGTCATAGTCACTGAGATGAGAAATTGACCTGAACTCACCACCGTATTTCCCAACTTCCCAGTTTGGCAGGTCATCAAGAGCTACTTCTCTTCCTGGACCAACTACTACTGGATTGTCCGGAAGTCTCTCTTCGACAGCAGGCAATTTACCTGACTTGACCAGTTGTGCTAGTTCTGGTGCCTCTTGGTACTTTGCCGCATAAACAATTCCTGTCATCAACATTGGTGTTGATGCTAGCATCAACAATTCTTTGAACTTCATATGTCCTCTAGAGGAAAATTTTGTTCTGAAATATCTTCCACTCCAGTCTCATAATTTCATAGGCAAACTCCATCTTTCTATTTTTTTACCATCTCTTTTTTTCAATTTATATAATTGATTTTATTTATTTTATTTATTTTTTTACACTATATTATATATAATATATTTATGGCGGACATTAATTTTTGCTAATCAAGTTGTCAAGAAAATTTCTGTTATCTTCTCTTTGGGCTATATCTGTCGTTGATTCATTTCACGACCACTTTTGCTCTGATCATTATTTTAAAAGCTGTCACTACGACAAAGCTTTGTTATTAAATAATGATTGTGTTCTTTTATCGAAGACGTATTAGTCTCCTTGGAATCATTGTAGTTTTCCAAGCGATCTGCTGATGCACTATTACTAACTTCCTACATGTCTACCAAAACCATCATCAAGGTCTGTGGCCTGACCCAAGCAGACGAAGCACTCACCTGTGTCGAATTGGGGGTTCAGTGGCTTGGCTTCAATTGCTACCAGAAATCTAAACGCTATCTACCACCCGAAGCAATTGCGACCATCGTGGAGAAGCTGCCTCCAGCAGTACAGACTGTTGGGGTCTTTGTGAATGCTTCAGCAAAAGAAATTGAAGAGATTCTCCAACAGACCGGATTACATGTAGCCCAGCTGCATGGTGATGAGAGCCCAGGCTTTGCTCATGCCCTACAGGTCCCTTGGTTTCGAGCATTTCGGGTGGCTGGTAATCTGGCAGAAGAGGAAATTCGTAGCTACAGTCAAGAGTTGTTTCTGCTGGATGCAGCCCAGGCTGGACAGTATGGTGGAACTGGACACGCCTTCGACTGGAGGGTAGCCACACGTTTAAGAGATCATGGCAAATTGCTGCTTGCCGGAGGTTTGCGGCCAGACAACGTAGAAGAAGCTATCCTTCAGGTGAGACCGTTCGGCGTGGATGTTGCCAGTGGAGTCGAAAGTGCTCCGGGTCGTAAAGATCCGAAGAAGGTGGTGAATTTTATCACTGCTGTTGCCCAAGCAGAAGCGTCATGGTAAGGATTCAACAATCATGGTAGAATTTGGCATCACTGCTAAGTTCTGTTTTCTTCAATCCAATTCCCATCCTTCAATCAACAACACAGCATGGAAACTTGCGGATTCAGTACCTACCGAGGCATTCCCGTAGACAAGATCGTTACTCCCTTGGATGCCTCCACGGCACTTAGGCGTATTACAGACCAGATCGACAAACACAAGGGAGCGTTGATGGTCAGTAACTACGAAGTACCTGACCGCTATTCCCGCTGGGACATTGGCTTCGTCAATCCCTCCTTGGAGTTGATTGCCCGGGAACGTAGTTTTTCAATCAATGCCCTGAATAAAAACGGTCAGCGCTTGCTGCCCTTGTTGCAGGAAGTACTGGAAGGCCACCCTCATTTGGAGTCCTTCACAGCCACGCCTAATGCTCTTCAAGGAGTTACAAGTCCAATGACAGGTTGGTTCCCTGAAGAAGAGCGTAGTCGGCAACCCAGCCTATTTTCCGTCATTCGAGCCATTGCTGACCTGTTTCGCTCCGACGAACCATACCTAGGACTCTATGGTGCCTTCGGCTACGATCTGGTTTTTCAATTTGAGAAGCTGGAGCAACGTCACACACGACCGGAAGATCAGCGGGACTGTCATCTCTTCCTACCCACCGACCTGGTTGTGGTCGACCGCCAGAAGGAGTTGGCCTACAGCATTTGCTACCGCATCTATACTCCAGAAGGCTGGACAGAACCTCACCTGAATACCGGTACTACCTTTCCAATGGCATTTGGCCGGGCAGACGGGGCCGTACAGTGTGATCACAACGAGGGTGAATTTGAAGAGAAAGTGCAGCAGATCCGTTCTGGTTGTCAGCGTGGTGACTTCTTCGAGGTTGTGCTCTCGCAGGCTTTCTCCGCTGACTTCGACAGTACCCCACTAACACTCTTTCAGCGTCTTTGTGAGCGCAATCCCAGCCCATACAGTTTTCTGCTCAACTTTGGTCAGGAACAGTTGGTTGGGGCCTCGCCAGAAATGTATATTCGGGTCAACAACGGACGTTTTGAAACCTGTCCGATTTCAGGAACAGTACCAGTTGGGGAAGATGCGATGGAGACGGCAGAGCGGATCAAGAACCTGATTGGCTCTGCCAAGGAAGAGTCTGAACTCACGATGTGCACAGACGTTGATCGAAACGACATGTCTCGGATTTGTGTGCCCGGCAGTGTGAAGCTGTTGGGACGTCGGCTGATTGAAAAATATTCACGCCTGATTCACACCGTTGATCATGTGGAAGGACAACTCGCTGAGAGTTTCGATGCAATTGATGCGATTCTAACCCATATGTGGGCTTGTACCGTGACTGGTTCACCTAAGCCAATCGCCATGCAAACGATTGAGAATCTCGAAAAATCCCCACGTCGCTGGTACAGCGGCTGTGTGGGCTTCCTCTGGTTCAACGGTTACGCCAGCACCGGAATGACTCTTCGCACAATTCACCTACAGGAAGGGGTGGCAACGATCCGGGCTGGGGCAACACTGCTCTTCCATTCTGATCCGAAGGCTGAGGAGCAGGAAACCCGAACCAAG
>DPLM01000285.1 GCA_003541985.1 Deltaproteobacteria bacterium
TTATTGGGATACGAAGGATTTTGCGTGGAAGAAGAGACAACTCTGCTCCAACTGGATGGAGAACGGCAGATTATCTCTACTGGAGGCAGTGCCGTTTACAGCGAATCTGCAATGTCACATTTGGGGAGTTTGGGGTTGAGAATCTTCTTGAACCTACCATTGGACGACGTCCTCAGTAGGGTTAACAATTTTGAAAAAAGAGGAATTGTCTGTCGACCTGGGCAAGATCTGGCTGCTCTCTTCAAAGAGAGACACCCCCTCTATTTGCAACATGCTGATCAAGTCATTGAGACTGTGGGAATGTCTATCGAAAAACAGGTCCACCAACTGCAGCAACTTCTAAACTAAAAATTAACCTTCCTAACACGATTGCTTAAAATTTTTGAGTCGCGTGCACTCCCAGCCAATTCAAAACATAATCATCCCCATCATCCCAAACGAGTGAGATTCGATAGTTCACACCCAAGTTAAATCGATCATACTGCTTCAGCCAACGTGTTCCTATATTTTGCTGATCCATATTTTGCCCATCGACTCGCTCAAAAGTAGCTCCGAAAATATGCTCCTCGAAAGCATATTCTGCATCCGCGTAAAGTCCTAGAGAGGTTTCAACTTTGGAGTTGAGTGGCGTCTGGAAGAAATCAAGACCCACTTCATAAGATGTGTTTTCATCCTGCTGGCCACCACCCAGTCTTAGCTGACCACCATCCCCAATACCACTCGGCCCATTGAAAAATTGGATACTTCCTCCGATGAGGTAATCTTCCTGATCAAGAATCATTTTCCCACCAACCATCCCCAATGTTACTGAAGATTCAGGAAGTGTGTACCTACCAACACTTACAGCTAAATGGGACTTTCCATCGTCAAATTCTTCGGCTGTTTCCACTAGTAGCATCTCTTCTATGGAATTTAGATAAATTGATGAGATTCCCGAAGACATTTTTCCGAAATTTCCAAGACTGATTTGCTTGTATACTAAAGATAAATTTCGTTGTTCATTAAGTTTAAAATCTACACTTGTTGAAACTAGCCCACCCGTCACATCTACATCATCCACCTTTCCATAAATCACCTCTTCAAGACTCAGAGACATTCTTCCGTTTTCATCTTCAATTTCACTAAGCGCCCCGTTATTATTCGTTTGCACCGCTAAAGAAGGTACTGCCACACGACTATTTTTCAAATCCAGAACTGGCAAATCTGCCCAAACAAATGTAATAAAAAATCCTGGGAAAATACCAAGTAAAACACTGACAAAAAATCTAGAAGCAAAGCTCATTTTTATTCCCATGATTGGTTGGCGGTAAGATCCAAAGAATTTGTTCTTTATGTCGCGTTGGCAGTAAAAGATTTACATTCCAGAAATACCATAGTGTCATTTTCAGAGAAATTCCCTCAAAAGTTTTGCTAATTCTGGCTTTTAGGCTGCTAATTAGGTGTGGAATCAGATCGGTGGAGAAAGTTCACCTAATTTTATCAAGTTTAAGCGCTCAACAAATTTTAATCACAATCTAACATCTCACTCGTACTATCAAGAAATCTTCATTTAACTTTCTGGGAGTGCTTGGTGAGCGCAGAATTTCAACCGACGGTCAATCCTGAGCAGCTTATTCATCTTTCTATTCGCCTTGGAGCACCTAAAAAGCTGCAAGTGATGCCATCTTGTTTACAACATGTTGATTTTAAGGGTGAATTGAAACTACCTGTGACCAAGACCGCAGCTGAACTGGATTGTTCCCGTGAATATGTATCCAGAATACTTTCCGAGTTGGTCAAACAAGATGTCTAAACAGACCTTGCTCCTGCTGTTCTTTCAGATCACCGAAGTCTGCGTTTTCAGCTGGCTGAAGGGCTGATCACCTCTCCTAATTATCCTTCTTAAACTTTCTCCACTCCATCATCTCTAACAGACAATTTCTCGCAGGAACAAACTCCTTATAAAATATCTGCCTTGAAATATAATCTTTCATGAAGCACATTTTCGTCCGGTTTGCATCCCATCCTGGGAAGCATTGGCTTTAGCCTTATGGGCCAACCTCCGCTGAGAAATTTACATGAGAATAACAAAACGAATTGGCGCTCTGATGGGTGCAATGCTGATAGGAAGTGTGCTGCAGGCAGCAGATCGGCTGACTCTATACTGTAGCCCACAAATCGAATGGTGTGAGTTAATGGTCAACACCTTCGAAAAGCAGACGGGCATTCGTGTGTCCATGACCCGCAAGAGTTCCGGCGAAACTCTCGCTCAAATCAAAGCAGAAAAGTCCAACCCAAAAGGAGATGTCTGGTGGGGTGGAACCGGTGATCCCCATTTGCAGGCCGCTGAAGAGGGTCTGACTGAAGTCTACAATTCTTCAATGAATTCACAACTTCAGGATTGGGCTCTATCTCCTCACAAAGCCACCGGAGGGCGTACGGTTGGGATCTACATGGGCGGACTCGGATACGGATATAACAAAGAATTGCTAGCGAGTAAAGATCTCCCTGCACCAAAATGCTGGAAAGATCTGTTAAATCCTGCTTTTAAGAACGAAGTACAGATCGCCAACCCAAACACTTCCGGAACCTCCTACACGACACTGGCAACTATGGTGCAGTTGTTTGGAGAAGATGGTGGCTTTGACTTCATGAAGCAACTACATCAGAACGTTAGCCAATATACCAAGTCTGGTTCTGCTCCGATCAAGGCAGCTGCAATTGGTGAAACTACAGTTGGGATTGTTTTCATGCACGATGCTGTAACCCAAGCAGTCAAGGGAATGCCCATTCAGACAGTTGCTCCCTGCGAAGGAACAGGCTACGAAATTGGTTCGATGAGCATCATCAAAGGTGCTCGCAACATGGACAGCGCTAAGAAATTCTATGATTTTGCGCTGACTGCGGATATACAGAGTATGGCTGCAAGTGTTGGAGCCTACCAGGTTCCCTCCAACAAAAGTGCTAAAGTACCTAAAGAAGCCCCAGATCTGGATAGTGTAAAGGTCATTGATTACGACCACGCGAAGTACGGTTCAAAGGACGTAAGAACCCGCCTACTCTCAAAGTGGGATAACGAAGTTTCGACCTTGCCTCGGTGAATTCACTATCTCTTGGCCTCTCCCGCCGCATTCAGCACGGAGAGGCTACTCCATATCTTTTTCGTAAAACTCTTCTACTTTGGCTTGTCGTTGGTTGGTTTGGTGCCTTGGTACTTCCCTGGTATCAGGCCTATGACGGCTTTTGGAGTTTCATCTGGATTGAAGACGGATGGCCACTAGACGGGGAATACGCCCCGGGCATCTTGCAGATCTTCATGCAAGATCACTTGTGGCTGCTACCTCTGCTGATCTGCATCGGACTACCGATCATTTGTTTAGTCTGGAAGCGCGATGACCCCAGGCTTGCCAATCTTCTGATGG
>DPLM01000139.1 GCA_003541985.1 Deltaproteobacteria bacterium
CAAACAGCCCCTCTTATCGACTACTATAGCAATCAGGGCATCCTGCGAGGCATCAATGGGATGCTCGGTTTGGATGAAGTCTACTTTGCTATCCGAGGGGCGATCTCCTGAATAAAAAATTCTCGTTTTGAAATGTACATTTTTGATTGCGAAGACATCTCGTTCAGTGTTTTACCCCAAGCAGAAAATCTTTTCGATTGTTCTTTGCACACTAATTTTCTTGCTGATTTAGAAATTTTGGCTATTGAAGTATTTGTAATTTTTCAACAGGATCACCCTCTATTTTCCTCAGTAACAATTTACACAACTGTTGACCAGCCACCTCAAAGGAAGAGTGATAGGCATTGATTCGAGGAGTGTTGAACTTTAAGTAATTAGTCCCTTCGAACGCGATCAAATCTCGATCTTTTCCTAAAATAAGATTTGTTGAATTCATCTCGGTTAGAATCCCCAAGGTCGTTGATACCCCTGGAGAGGGGATCGCAGTTGGAGGATTGGGAAGTTCTACAAGTTGCCGCAGAACTTTCCTCCCAGCCCCGAGAGACAAATCAGTACCGACCTGCATTTCCTCTTGGGCGCACAATCCACAACTCTATAATCCTCTTAGAAAGCCACTTAGTCGATGTCCAGAATAATTCAATTCTTTTGAAGGATTGATCCGTGCAACTCTGTGGTGACCAAGCTTTGATAGTCTTTGAACGGAATCTTCTGTAATCCATTCATGTAGAACATCATAGAAAGCATGAAGTTCGGTTAGTTATGTGCGGCCAAAAGTTACAAACGGAAATTGATGTTGCTGGAGGTATCGAACCCGTGAATCATCATTACGAGTTTGACCAATGATTATACCGTCAGCTAATTGGCCATCGACAATGCGCATGATTGGCTTGAGCAGATCCTCTTCTGCAAGTCTTGGCTGAATCGTAAGTGTGTATGGGCTATCCTGAAGCGAACGGAGTATCCCATAACAATAAAACATGAAGCCTATTGCCGGAAAGGCACTCTGTGGTTCTGGGGATAAAAATTAAAGCGATGGTGTAGCTGCGTCCAGTTTTAAGAATCAATCCTCCCTGGTTAGGAACATACCCCAATTTTTCTGCTGTTAATTTTACACGCTTAATGGTTCCATGACGAACCTCTGGTCAGTCTTTGAGTGCTCTGGAGATCGTTGTTACCGAAATCCCCAAAGCTTTGGCAACTTTCTTTAAATTCGTGCGGGATCGATTCATTCTATCTAAAATTGACGAGCAAGTTGCTCAGGATTTTCCTTACCCTAATAGTCTGTGTGGTTAGGACAGACGCCGGATCAATTTTCTCAAGAATTGTTCCCCCTGCTCCATTTGATTAATGGAGATGAACTCATTAGGTTGATGAGCTTGATCAATCGACCCGGGGCCACAGATGACGGTCGGAAATCCAGCTTCCTGAAATTGTCCAGCCTCAGCTACATAAGCGACTCTTGATCGAACAGTATTTCCTGTCAAATCCTGAGCTAGTTTAAGCGCAGGGTTATCCAATATCTCTCTCATTGGTGGCACGTCAGCTAATGCAGTTGTTTGGATGTCAGCTCCCTTGTGGACTGAACGCATGGTTGGAAGAAGAATATCGTTACAATATTCCTGAAATTCGCTGTAGACATTTGCTGCGGGCCCATCAGGAATGGTTCGAACATCCCATAAAAATTCACATTTTCTAGAAATAATGTTTAAAGCTGTTCCGCCGTGTACCACACCTGCGTGGACAGTAGTGTGGTGAGGAGAAAAACCATTGTTGATTGGCGTGGAATCCTTGAAATGCGAATCCCGCTCGGAAAGCCAGTTGATCAACCTGGCTGCATTCATCACTGCGCTGACGCCTCGGTGTGTTTGACTGGAATGGGCTTCGTAACCAGTCACAACCGTTCGGAAAGCACTGAGACCCTTATGAGCGGTAACAGTGTCCATCATTGAGGGCTCTCCGACGATTACTGCCGCCGGCTGGGGTATTTGTTCTTTCATTTGCTTGATTAGACGCGGTGCACCCAAACACCCAATCTCTTCGTCATAGGACAGAGCTATGTGAATAGGTTTTCGCAAGAATTTCATTTCAGGAACTAGGGAGAGAGCAATTGCGCTGAAGCCTTTCATATCACAGGTGCCTCTACCGTAAAGCTTGTCCTCATTCTGAGTCAGTTCAAAAGGGTCTGTATCCCAAGGTTGGCCATCAATTGGAACTACGTCCGAATGCCCTGAAAGAACTACCCCGCCCTCTACCATAGGTCCAATAGTAGCGTAAAGATTTGCCTTAGTGCCCACATCATTAAGAATCCGAACTGCCTCAACTCCGTTTTCACGAAGCCAATCATCGACAAAGTCTATCAAGGGCAGGTTCGTATCTTTAGAAACTGTTGGGAATCCAACCAAAGTTTTGAGCATTTCAGTAGGCTTCATAATTGTTTTTATGTGTGATTAAATTTCGTATTACGATTTTTCCGTTTTTGACAACTAACCAATGGTTTTGCCGATCACTCACAAGCAAATTATTGTCTAATGAGTTGCCATCTACGATCAGAAAATCAGCATAGCGGTTTTTTTGGATACGACCTCTATCATCAAGTGTGAGAAGGTCTGCTGCATTCGAAGTTGAGAATTTCAAAGCATCTAGGTTTCTAATGCTAATATCAGTTCAATTAATATAGTGGTGTCAGGCTTGGGCTCATGAGAATTGGCATCAACAAGGGTACAGTTTCTAGAGTCATCATGTTCATAATTCTTCCTGTGAAGTTTTAGATTCTTTGAATTTTTACCCTAAATTACTGACATAAAGTTAATTAAGCAATTACCCTCGAAAGATATTCTCGGTGTCCCAAGCTTCCTTGTGTCATTTCCAGATATTTGTTATGCAGTTGCTTCAATTCTTCCTGTGCCTGGCGCTTAAGATTCCTGTTTGACATTTCCTGACGTGCGACCCCCTGGGAAAGCAGGCCCAGTCCATCCAATACCGGGAAGTACAACTGGGTTTCTACATGAGGAAGCCCTGAAAGGAATTGATTAAAATCCTGGCGTGTTGGCAGGCTTTTTCTCCACTTTTCCAAAAGTTCTTTGGAATCATTCCCTAGGCATTCCTCTCCAACAAATTCCCAAAATGGGGTGTCGCGTCTTTCAGAACGATAGTGAATGTTCAAAAAGGTTTTGAAATCATCAAACTGATGAGCAATACGCTGATTGAAATCTTCTCTGCCACTATAATCGCCGTTCAGAGCAGCTGATAAGTATTCTTTGGCAAAAAGGATTAGCTGTACGAGAGTACTATGAATTGATGTGGCTTCGAGAGGTTCGAGAAAGCCTGCAGAAAGCCCAACTGCTACACAGTTGCTGCGCCAACTATCCTTTAGTCGACCGACCTGAAAGCGTAAATCCTGTCTTGGTTCAATAGAATGACCAAGTACAGATTCAATCTCTTCTTGGGCTTCCTCCGGATTACAATATTCATCAGAGTACACATATCCACAGCCCAAACGATCTTGGGTCGGAATTTGCCACATCCAGCCGGATTTTTGAGCCCAGGCTAGTGTGTAAGATGGGATTTCTTTTGATCTGTCGTGAGCAAGAAAGAAGGGCATTGCTCGGTTGACTGGCAATTCAGCCGAGTAATCCACCCATTCATTGCCAAGTGTTTTGTCAATCAGGATTCTTCGAAATCCAGAGCAATCAATAAAAAAGTCTCCTTCAATTATATCACCATCATCCATCTTAAGTGATAGAACATGTCCAGTTTCTGAATCCCTTAGGGCATCCTCGACGACTCCATCAACAATGCGAATTCCTTTGGACTTTTTGAGGAGATATTGGCCAACTAAGGCATTGTCGATATGGTATGCGTGCAGAAAAGGATGGTTCGGAACAAGCTGGTTTTTCTTTGCTTTTATTGGTGCCAGTCCGTTGGAGAGCAGAATTTGGAAGAGGTGGGCTTCTGTAACAGAACGTCCTGCCGCAACGCAATAGCTATTAAGGTATTCAAAGCCATCTTCACCGGCTGGGGGAATGAGAAAGTGAGGATCGTCGATTGGACCATCGTAGTAGTGGCCCAGCTTTCGCCAGTCTTTGTGGCGTATTCCATATTTGATAGTGCCTCTTGTCTCCCTCAGAAACTCAGCCTCTTCGAGACCAAACGAATCAAGAAAGGTCTTAAATATAGCCGTAGTTCCCTCACCTACCCCAATAACTGGAATCTTGGAGGATTCAATGACAGTTACCTCGGCAGATAGTTGGTGCTGTCTACAAAAGTCCTGCAACAGAAACGCGCTGAGCCACCCTGCAGTACCGCCACCCAAAACAATGATCTTTTTCTCAGAACTTGAAGAATTATCACTCATAAAAGCACTTTGGGTACGTCATGATCTAAATTTTTCGAATGATCCGAGCCTGGTTGCAGAGGCTATCAGCATTATTAAAATCATGAGGTTTGCTTAGTGTAACGTTGGAATCATGTCGCCATGGGCTGCCAACATATCATCCATTAGCTTCCAAATATCATCGATGGATAGTTCTGCTGCGGTATGAGGGTCCATCATCGCTGCATGGTAGACACTCTCTTTCTTGCCAGTAACAATTGCCTCTACAGTCAGTTCTTGTACATTGATGTTCGTCTGCATCATTGCGGCTAATTGAGGTGGAAGCTTACCAATCTTAGTTGGTGAAATACCAGAGCGATCAATCAAACAGGGTACCTCAACACAAGCCTCTGCCGGAAGGTTGTCAATCAAACCGTTGTTGGGGACATTTCCATTAATCACAACGGCATCCCCGGTTACCGCAGCACGGATGATTTCTCCGGCGTATTCATTGGATCGATAGGTTTCGAGCTTGCTCTCTTTCTGCAGTGTGTTTGCGTAATCGCCCCAACGTTTCAAAGAGTACTCACATCTGTCAACATATTCGTCCAATGGAACCTGGTATTGCTCAAGTAGATCTGGCCGATCTCGTTTAATGAACCAGGGGACATACTCAGCAAAGTGTTCACTTGACTCAGTGACAAAGTATCCCATTCGATTCAGCATTTCATACCTAACCCGTTCAGTCAGGTGGGACATTCGATGACCTTCTGGCCGAGGTTTTCTCGCTCTGCTGGAGAACTGATCTTCCCCAGCTGCAATCTTCCGAGCGAGTTGGCGTAACCTAGGGTAAAGATCTTCTGTAGTCCCATCTTCCAGGCGCTTACCAAACTTTAGATAAAAAGCCATGTGATTGATACCTGCGCATTGGAAAACAATGTCTTCCACTTTCTCACCGAGGTCGTCAGCAAGCATTTCAGCAGTACCTTGAACAGAGTGGCACAAGCCCACTGTATTCACTTCTGGAACGAGTCTGGCGATAGCCATCATGTTCATGCACATCGGGTTGACGTACTGCAACCAGATCGAATCTGGGCAGATTTCCATAATGTCACGTCCAATATCTATGAGTACAGGAATGGTTCTGAGTCCACGCATGATTCCACCCACGCCCAGGGTGTCAGCAATCGTCTGACGCAGACCATATTTTTTGGGAATCTCAAAATCAATCTTTGTCGCGGGATCATAGCCACCCACTTGGATTGACGTCTGAACAAAGTGGGATCCTTGAAGGGCTTCTCTTCGATCGGTGTGCTTTGTGATCTTGGGGTTGGCTCCAATTTGTCTTGCTACAGCGCGGACAATTAGGTCCGAGACACGCAATCTTTCACTGTCAATATCCATCAACGCCAGTTCCATATTTTTGAATTCGGGCATCAATAATAAATCAGTGACAATTTTCTTTGTGAACTCGGTGCTTCCGGCACCAATCAAACATAGTTTCACCATTTCAAATCCTGTTAGTGATGAGGTTTTGGATTGCATCTGTATCAGTTGAAGCTCTGCGAAGCACTCTGGGGTTGGTCAGAAACGACCTCAAAAGCAGCGTTTACCAAGGCTTTGGTATATTCTTTTTGAGGTTTCACCAGTACTTGATCTGTGGGACCAGCTTCAACAACGTTCCCATGTTGCATGACGAGGACATTGTGGCAAAGAGCCTTGATGACCTTTAAATCATGGCTGATGAACAAATAGGAAAGTTTGTGTTTGTCACGAAGATCCTTAAGTAGGTCTATGATTTGTGCCTGTATAGAAAGGTCCAAAGCCGATGTTGGTTCATCCAGGAGCACGAATTTGGGTTTCATTACCATCGCTCGGGCGATTGCGATTCGCTGGCGTTGGCCTCCTGAAAATTCATGGGGAAACCGATCCATGACATCCGGATCCATCTGTACGTCTTTGAGAGCGATACGTACCATTTCATCACGATCCGCATCACTATTACCGATGTTGTTGACTACCAAACCTTCAGCAATGATCTGCCGCACAATCATTCTAGGATTTAGTGATGAAAAAGGATCTTGAAAAACGACTTGAACAGAAGTTCTTAAGTCTCTTAGATCTTTTCTTTCCACATTGTCTATTCTGCGATCACCAAAAAGAATCTCCCCGCCTTGGGAACTAATCAAACGAATGAGTGCTAGACCAAGAGTTGTTTTACCAGATCCTGACTCACCGACGACTCCAACTGATTCGCTTTGCCGAACCTTGATACTGACATCATTGACTGCAACCAAGTCCTCGGTTTTTCTTTTAAAAAAACTTCCATGACGGATCTTGAAGACCACCCGAACCTTATCACCTTGCAGGCTAGTTGGTGGTTCACCTTGAAGTGGAGGTGGTGTGCCTTTTGGTTCACTTTGAATCAAATGTTTCGTGTAGGGGTGTTTTGGGTTAGTGAAAACCTCTTCTGTTATGCCTCGCTCTACAATTTCTCCGTTGTGCATCACACAGATCTGTTCACTCGTCTTGCGAACCACGTTCAGATCGTGAGTTATGAGCAGGACAGACATGCCATACTTGGCCTGCAAATCCTTGATCAATCTTAGAATCTGAGCTTGGATCGTGACATCAAGGGCTGTGGTTGGTTCATCTGCAATCAATAACTTTGGTTCATTGGCAATTGCCAAAGCAATCATCACCCTTTGCCGCTGACCCCCAGACAGTTGATGAGGATATTGATCCAACCTAGCTTCAGGTCTTGGGATTCGTACTTCTTGGAGTAGTCTTAGGGCACTTAAACGCGCTTCTTTCTTGGGCATCTTTTGATGTGCTAAGATGCTCTCCATAATTTGATACCCAACCGTGTAGAGTGGATTCAGGCTGGTCATTGGCTCCTGAAAAATCATCGAGATCGCGCTTCCTCTGATTTTTTGTAATCGCTCTTCGGGCAAACCAATCAACTGTTCTCCTGAGAACTCGACTAAAGCGTTCTTTCCAACTACTGCCCGCTCTGAAAGCATCCCCATCAAAGCCCGGGCAGTAACAGATTTACCAGAACCACTTTC
>DPLM01000097.1:0-212 GCA_003541985.1 Deltaproteobacteria bacterium
AGTGCTTGAACACCCCCTTGGGCAATTCCAATAAGGACAGCCAGTCCATAGAATTCAAATTGGCTCCTCATTTGAGTCCCCCACACGGTTATTAACAGATAAATGCCAATGCCAACTAAAATTGATTTGCGACAGTCCCAACGTGTACCTAGTTGGCCAAAAAAAAGTGCGGCAGGAAAGCCTATGAACTGTACCAACAGTAAAGCAGTGAT
>DPLM01000097.1:543-2113 GCA_003541985.1 Deltaproteobacteria bacterium
TGATTAAATCACTTGATGAAAAACCGATAGAGAGACCGTAGTCGACAGCCATTCTAATCACAGTACCTACTCCATCAATGTAAAACCAGTAGGCTGCTAAAAACAGGAAGAGTGTTCGAAGATGCCTTATTTTGCGGAAGGTTTTGGCAAGTTGTTGAAATCCTTCAATTACTGAGTTCCTCTTTGCTGGGGACCCTTGGCTGATTTCTGGAACCCAGAGTAGCGTGAAAACGCTGAATCCTCCCCACCACAAAGCTACGGTTAGAAAAGACAACCTTACTGCTGCGGCAGGACCAGCTAACCCAAACCAATCAGGTTGAAGTGTCATTAGGACGTTGATCAGAAAAAGCAGCCCACCCCCCAAATAGCCTAGAGCATAGCCAAAGCTTGAAATTCGGTCGAGTTGATCATCGGGAACTAAATCGGGGAGCATCGCATCGTAAAAGATGTTCCCACCGGCAAATCCCAAAGAGCCTAAGACATAGATTAAGATAGCCCATTCCCATTGACTCTGCTCAATGAAGTAAAGCCCAGCACTCATGAACACCCCAAGATAGGTGAACACTGCAAGCAAAGGTTTTTTCAGGCGACCTCGATCAGCAATCGCTCCTAAGATGGGAGCTGAAAGTGCAATCACTAAGCTGGATAAAGAATTCGCAAAACCAAGTTGAGCTGTACTGACACTAACGTCTGCTCCAGCACTCCAAAATTGCTTAAAAAAAATGGGAAAAAACCCAGCAATCACAGTTGTAGCAAACACGGAGTTAGCCCAATCATAAATCGCCCAACCCCAAATTGACTTTCGTGAGGCTTCCATATGAGTGCCGTTTGAAGCGAATATTTATTTGTTGCTTAAAGTGTCAGAGTAGCTTCTCAATATCGTTCAGAAGTTGTGGGTGGTTTGGTGAAAATGTCGAAGGATATCTAGCAATGACCTTTCCTTTCCTGTCGACGAGAAACTTCTCAAAGTTCCAGCGTGCTTCTCCACGCATTGCTTGGTAGGCGGATAAATTGGTTAAAAATTTATAAACGGGCTTTTTGTTAGAACCGGTTATTGAAGAAATAGCGAATAAAGGGAACCTGATTCGGTAGCCTTCACAGAATTCCTTGATTTCCTCATTGCCGGAAAGTTTTTGATAGAAATCATTGCTTGGAAAACTAAGCACTACAAAGCCTTGATTTTGGTATTTCTGAAAGACTTCCTCCATTGCCTTGTATTGAGAATTGAATCCGCAACGAGAGGTAGTGATAATGACTAGACTACCTTGCCTTGAAATTCACTAAGTAATACAGCAGAACAAATTATGTCGGGCGCGGTTAAATCAAGCAGATTTTCCGCAGAAACGTTGGCAACTGTTGCCCGCAGGCGTAAGGCACTGAGTAGAAGACGCATAAGACTTCTTGAAAAAATTAATTGTAATGGTACGAAGATTTGTTAGATCGACAGAAATGCTCTATAGATTGGCGTAGGAGATTGTGTAAGGCAGGTGAATAGTCGAGGACAGCTTCCACAGAAGCCATCCATCAAGCTAAGTGTCCTCAGGCGGTTTCCTCTTCATTCGTTTCCTCT
>DPLM01000097.1:2443-5803 GCA_003541985.1 Deltaproteobacteria bacterium
GTTTCCTCTTCATTCGTTTCCTCTCCTCCCCCCTCTTCTTCAACGGCTCCTTCTCCAGTGAAGTGGGCATTCTTAACCTCAATGATGCTCAGACCCAGGCGTCTTTCCTCTGGATCGATTTTGATTACACGCGCTCGCAACTCTGTATCAACGGGATAGAAGTCATTAATCTTATTTTTGGGAACGCTGCCATCAATTTCTGAGATGTGTACTAGTCCCTCGACTCCTTCTAGAACTTCCACGAAAATACCGAAATCAGTTATATTGACTACGCGCCCGACTACTTCCTGATTCAGTGGGAATCGATCATCCAGATTTCGCCACGGATCTTCAGTCAGTTGCTTGATCCCCAATGAAAGTCGCTCTTGTTCAACATCAATATTCAGAACTTTAACTTCAATTTCCTCTCCTTTGCGAGCTATCTCAGAGGGTTTTCTTTGTCGCTGGGCCCAAGAAATGTCGGACACATGGACGAGACCGTCGATTCCTTCGTCAAGCCCAACAAATATGCCAAAGTCTGTAATATTTCTGACCCTACCCGTGACGACTGATCCGATGGGGTATCGGTCCAAAGCAAGTCGCCAAGGGTTCGGTTCAGCTTCTTTCATTGACAGAGAAATGCGCTTGCGTTCCACATCGATTTCCTTGACCACCGCGTCGACCTCTTGGCCAAGTTGCACCACCTTGGAGGGATGGCGAATTTTCTTGGTCCAGGACATCTCAGATACATGAATCAATCCTTCCACACCGGGTTCTAACTCGATAAAGGCACCGTAATCTGTGAGGCTGACAATGCGGCCAGTAATTTTAGTACCAGCAGAGTAGTTTTCGGAAACTGATTCCCAAGGATTTTGAGTCTTTTGCTTCAGTCCTAAGGAAACTTTTTGCTCATCCGGGTTGTACTTCAGAACCAGTACTTCAACTTCGTCCCCAATACTGAACATCTCAGAGGGGTGAACGATACGTCCCCAAGTCATATCCGTGATGTGCAATAGTCCGTCTACTCCACCCAAATCCACGAAGACGCCATAGTCGGTAATGTTTTTGACAACACCAAGAATATTCGCACCTTCATGCAAAATTTCGAGAGTCTTTTTACGCTTTTCTTCTCGATCAATTTCTAGCAATGCTCTTCGAGAGAGGACAATGTTTCCGCGCTTCTGGTTGAACTTGAGAATTTTGAAGTCAAAGGATTCTCCAAGAAGCTTGTCCAAGTTGCGAACTGGACGAAGATCGACTTGTGAACCTGGTAAGAATGCTTTTACACCGATATCGACAGAGAGACCACCCTTGATTCGATTGATGATTGCCCCAGTGACGATCCCATCTTCTTCATAAATTTTTCCGATTTTCTCCCAGACTCTGAGCTTCTCAGCTTTTGTTTTGGAGATATTCGTTATGCCATCGTCTTCTTCTAAGGCCTCAACATAAACCTCAACTTGGTCACCAATATTAGCTGTCAGGGTGCCTTCAGAATTTAAAAATTCTTCAGTGGGAATTAGACAATCTGATTTGAATCCGATGTCGACGGTTACGTAATCCTTGCCAATGGTAGTGACAACACCGGTGATGATTTCTTGTTCACTGATGCCAACAAGGGTCTCATCATATAGCAGGTCAAAGTCTTCACTTTCTTCAAAGAAAACTATTGGTTCAAGTGCGGTAGAAGTGGAAATTGATTCGGTCACGAAGTAGCCTCAGTTTAAGGAAACAGAAGTGCATAGTAATACACAACTGGTTGGGGTTGAAAAGTGCGGCATCTATGCTGGCAACATACACCCTATGGTTCCGCAAGTATTCGAGAAAAAAACCTACTATAATTGCAAATTGCTACTTTGGTCAAGGCGATTCAACGGAAGTTGATAAACTGCATATCAAAGTCAAAATCTGTATCTTTCAGTCCTTGAATCACAACCTGCAGATCATCTTTGCTTTTGCCAGTTACTCGAACTAAATCCCCGTTCACTTGTGGTTGGACTTTCACTTTCAAGTTCTTAATTTGCTGGTTAATACTTTTGCATTGCTCCTTGGAAAGGCCCTGTTGAATTGAAATTTTCTTCTTCAAGATTTTTCCAGTCGGTTCAGTCTTACCATAGACAAGACTTTTAACGGGAACGTTTCTTTTGAGCATCTTGGTCAAAAGAATGTCAGTCACTGCCTGCAATTTATACTCATCTTCTGCAGTCAATTGTAGGCTAGGTTCTTCTTTGTCTAGATCAATTTCTGCTTTAGAGTCTCTGAAGTCATAGCGATTGTTGATTTCACGTCTAGCTTGATCAACTGCATTTGTCACTTCTTGAATATCAACTTGGCAGACCACATCAAATGAGTAACTGGAAGCCATTTTAAATTCTCATTTAGGTTGTTCAGTCAGCAGACTTTTTGGGAAAGCGCTGCCTTGATAAAGCCATCCAGATCACCTTCCAGAACAGCCTCAGACTTTCCGGTCTCAAAGCCAGTTCGATGGTCTTTGACCATCTGGTAAGGATGCAGAATGTAACTGCGAATTTGGCTCCCCCAAGCAATGTCCTGCTTTTGGCTGTTTTGCTCATCTTTTTCTGCATTTAGTAGCGCTTGCTGCCGCTCATAAAGTCTAGCTTTTAGGATTTTCATTGCAGAAGAACGGTTCTTGTGTTGTGAGCGTTCATTTTGGCACTGGACAACGATTCCAGTTGGGAGGTGTGTGATACGCACAGCACTGTCTGTGGTGTTAACATGCTGCCCACCAGCCCCACTTGCCCGATAGGTATCTATCTTTAAATCATCAGTCCTGATATCTATCTCAATTTCTTCATCGATGTCCGCATAGACAAACACGGAAGCGAATGACGTATGCCTTCGCTTGTTGGAATCAAATGGTGAGATTCTTACAAGTCGATGAACCCCGATCTCTGCTCGTAAACGTCCGTAGGCATGAACCCCCTTTACAGCGAACGTTGCTGATTTTAGGCCTGCTTCCTCACCCGGTTGATAATCCATCAATTCCACAGAATAAGAGTGGTCATTTGCCCAACGAAGGTACATATCATAGAGCATGGAAGCCCAATCTGTGGATTCAGTACCTCCAGCTCCAGGATGAATATTGACAATGGCGTCTTTGTCGTCGTTCTCCCCACTGAACAGGCTAAAGATTTCGAGACTATCCAGCATTTGTTGAAGGTTTGTGAGGTTTGTCTGGATTTCTTGGAGAAGATCGGTGTCTTCTTCCTCACGATAAAGTTCTGCAGCAGTTTCTAAATCTTCTTGGAGTTGGCGCATTTTGTTGAGGTTCTCAAGCAAATCCCCTAACTGCGCAGCTTCTTTCAATAAAGTAGTGCGTTTTTCGGCGGGTAATTCCCAGAAGTCTCCACGAGACGAGCG
>DPLM01000271.1 GCA_003541985.1 Deltaproteobacteria bacterium
TTTTACAGTTAGAGATTTCAAGGCATTAACGGGATTAAATGAGGGGTTTGGTCTTAAGACTTCCCAGGCTATTACAATCATAACGACAATAATCCTGTGCTCCCTCTTGTTTTTCTTTTTAAATAAAACTCGAACTGGAAAATCAATGAGAGCTTTCTCAGACAATGAAGATCTGGCATTACTATCAGGTATTAATCCTGAAAAAGTAGTACGAGCAACCTGGTTTATTAGCGCTGTCTTCATTACTCTAGCAGGTGTCCTCTATGGTCTTGATAAAAGCTACAAACCACTAGTCTATTTCCACCTGCTACTCCCAATTTTTGCTGCAGCCATTGTTGGTGGCATTGGGCAACCTATTGGAGCCATTCTAGGAGGCTACATTGTAGCTTTCTCAGAGGTAACGGCTACCTACGCATTCAAAAAATTCCTTAGATACCTTGGTCCTGAAGGTTGGTCTCCAGATAGTTTAGTCCAATTTCTTAGTACAGAATATAAGTTTGCGGTTTCTTTCTTGATTCTGGTCTTGGTCCTTTTGATTCGGCCAACAGGTCTTTTCAAAGGCAGAGTGCTTTGAGCAATTCACATCGGGCTGTCATTAGTTTTGCAATCATGGCTCTACTGCTTGGGATGGTAGGAACGACACAGTCTTGGAACGTTAGCCTCGCTATACTGAATCTTTGCCTGATTTCAGCGATCATGTCCCTAGGACTTAATATCCAGTGGGGCTATGCAGGTTTATTCAATGCTGGAGTAATGGCTTCAACAGCATTAGGAGGACTGGCTGCGGTTTTAGTATCTCACTCTCCAGTTGGTAAAGCATGGGCTGCTGGAGGATTAGATACAGGACTAACTCTGATGACTTTGGTTTTGACTGTCTTGGGTGCATGGTGGATTAGAAGGAAAGTAACAAAAGGCTACCTTCGAAAAGTCATGTTCTTGATGTGGCTGCTCTGCGGATATGCGTTGTTACGCTATTTCTATGAACAAGCTTCGCTAAATATAGAAGCAGTCGATCCGGCGCAAACAGGGTTTCTGGGAGGTCTTGGTCTTCCTATTTTAATTTCTTGGGTAGCCGGAGGAATAGCCGCAGCTGGATTAGCTTGGGTAGTTGGGCGAGTTGCTCTTGGGCTACGCTCAGACTACTTTGCGATCGCTACGCTTGGGATCTCAGAGATCATGATCTCCATTCTGAAGAATGAGGATTGGTTAACGAGAGGTGTGAAAAATGTCACGGGCTTAGAGCGACCTGTCCCTTATGAAGTAGACCTTCAACAAAGCCAGTGGTTTTTGGATTTGGTAATCAGATTACATTCTGTTGATCCAAACCAAATCAGACAGGAAGCTTTCCAAGAAATTGTGATATCGGCTTCAGGGGTCTTCGTCAAGCTTTGCTACTCGGGACTATTCCTCATAGTTCTCCTAATAATCCTTGGCTTGGCTGCACTAGCCTTGAATTCTCCTTGGGGCAGAATGATGCGTGCGATTCGTGACAACGAAGTTGCGGCTGCTGCAATGGGAAAGGATGTGACGAACCGTCATCGGCAGGTATTCATTTTGGGGTCGGCGGTCATTGGTGTTGCAGGAGCAATGCTTACCACATTGGATGGTCAATTTACGCCCGGAACTTACATTCCTTTACGCTTCACATTCCTGATTTGGGTTATGGTAATCATCGGAGGAAGTGGTAATAACCTTGGGGCGGTCCTGGGGGCTTTTATCACTTGGTTTACCTGGATTGAAGCGGAGCCTGTGGCGCTTTGGGCGGTAGAAAACATAAACTCATTGCTCAGTGAGGAGAATCCTCTCCGTCAACATTTCATTGAAGTTGCCCCTCATTTGAGGATGGTAGTTATGGGGCTGATTCTTATTCTCGTGCTTAGGTTTCGGCCAGAGGGAATATTGCCGGAGAGAAACATTATTAGTAACTAATTGGAGTTTTTTTAAGAGACCAGCCCTCATTGGGCAGGTCTTTTGAAAATTTCTCAGTGGAATCGAATAGTCTTAAATGATTTATCAGCTATTTCGAACTCTCGATATGAACCAAATGTTTCACCCACACCATTCAACTCTACGTTAGTAGCACCAACATAATCGATTGGTCCACCGCTATTTAAAATACTGAGGCCTTTTGAAAGTTCACCTGGAAGAATTTTAGTGCCAGGGGCATTAGCGACGGCAAGTAAGTTGTCTTTAATGGATCCCCCATTTGTGGAGCGGGCCCTTTGCATTGCAAGAACTAAAAGAGCTGCTGCATCGTAAGATTCACCAATAAATGGGCCGTTATTGTTTATTCCAGAACCAGATGCAATTTCCTTGAAAAGTTCAGCGCCATTTGATGCCGAGCCTGGAACCGTTCCGAAAGAACCAGTTAGATCACCGTCAACATTTGTGTGCAAGCTATCACCAAACATTCCATCAGCCAGGATAAATCTATCAAAAGCACCGCTATCGATTGCTGGTTGTATGATCCCGGGACCACCTTGATCTACATAGCTAAAAACCGCCAGAGCCTCACCACCTGCTGAGTCCAAAGTTGCAACTTCTGCTGAGTAATCAGCTTTGCCACCTTCAGCTGGTATTGTCACTGTAATTTCACCTCCAAGATTTTTAAAAGCATTTACAAATGAGTCAGACAAACCTTTGCCATAATCACTATTAACATATGTTACAGCTACTGATTTAATCCCGCGAGACATTGTGATTTCCGCTAATAACTGACCTTGCCTGGCGTCGGAAGGGGCTGTGCGAAAGAAATAGCCATTATCTGATATAGTTGAAAGAGCAGGTGAAGTTGCCGAAGGAGAAACCATTGGTATACCATTTGGAACGGCAACATTATTGGCAACTGCTATAGTAACGCCTGAACAATCAGCTCCCATTATACCGACAACTTTTTCTGCTGTAACCAGCCTCTCAGCGGCAGCAGTGGCAGCGGCTGCATCTATACATGTAGAATCGGCACGAACAGGAATAATTTTTTCACCACCTAACAGATTCCCTGAATCTGAAGCCTCTTTGAAGGCAAGCTCTGCTGAGCCTGCCATATCCGCTGTAAGTGATTCAATCGGTCCTGTAAAGCCAAGAATGATTCCCATTTTGATGTCTGCGAATGCTACGGTAGGTGGGATCAAGCTTCCCGCTATCATCATCATAACTTTCTTGAAAAATTTGTTTCTCATCATTTTTCCCTCTTCAAAAGCGGACGTGTTAAGAATTTAAGAACATCTAGAGTTTGTTCAGAACTAACTGCATAGATCCAAACTTGCTACCTACAAGTCATTTCTGAAACACCTTTTTTACACGGATTTACTGAAAAGGTCTACAAAGTCTGTTTTCAAGCTTTTATGCGATTCTGAAACCTGACTTAGTGGATTTTGAGCTCATCAAATCAAAGAATTATTGTGATGTTTCTAATGTAGCCTTCTATCAGTGTGCGCAGAAAAATTAATTTATTTGAATTTCTATTGTGAAGACCCGCCTAACAATTTGAGAAAGGTTCCTATGGTGTACGATGTCATTGTAGCTGGTTTAGGTGGAATGGGCAGTGCGACAGCCTGGCAATTAGCCAAGAAAGGGCACTCTGTTTTGGGCATTGAGCGTTTTTCACCGTCACATGATCAGGGATCCAGTCATGGAGACAGTCGGATTATTCGTTTGGCATATTTTGAGGATCCTGCCTACGTACCACTCCTGAAAAGAGCTTATGAACTTTGGAGTGAAGCTGAGATAGCCTCTGGAAAGGACCTTTTCACGGAAACTGGTGGACTGATGATTGGTCCCAGTGATTCAAAGACAGTGGCTGGAGCGCTTCATTCAGCAAAGGAATGGGATCTTGGTCATCAAATGCTCGGTTACGAGGAAATGAGAGAACGCTTTCCACAGTTCATTTTGAAAGAAGATGAGATTGCTCTGTTTGAAGAAAGGGCTGGATTCGTACGGCCTGAGAGAAGCTGTGCAACCCATAATCAATTGGCAGAGCAGTCTGGTGGAAAAATGCGTTTTGGAGAACAATTCTTGTCATGGCACCCAGATGGGAATGGCGTTCAAGTCGTCACAGATAAGGGGAATTACCGAGCAAATCGACTAGTGATCTCAGGGGGTTCCTGGAATACAAAGCTGTTGGCAGATTTGAAAATCCCCATGGATGTCAAACGTTTAACATTATTTTGGTTTAACGTTGAAAATATGGATCAGTGGCAGTTAGGGAGAATGCCTATATATATTTGGGAGCCAAGTGATATTGAACAATTTTACGGATTTCCTGCGATTGATGGGCCTAAGGGCGGAGCCAAGGTGGCATACTTTAGGGTGGGCCCGGAGTGTGATCCTGACCAGGTTGACAGAACCGTACTTCCTGAGGAAATTGAGTTGATTAGGCAAGCGACAGTTAGATTAAATAAGTTGTCCGGGGTTCCACTTAGAACTGCTACCTGTCTTTATACAAATACTCCGGATGAGCACTTCGTTATCGGGTTACATCCGGAGTATCCTCAAGTTTCTCTAGCAGCTGGTTTTTCTGGGCATGGATTCAAGTTTGCGAGTGTGATTGGAGAGGTTATGTCAGATCTGGCAATTCAGCAGTCAACAGAACATCCAATTAGCCTTTTTTCTCCAACTAGATTCCGAAACTGAGTTGGATTTGAGTTTCTTTATTCCCAAATCGCTCTTCATTGGCCGATCAGTTACGAAATAGTTTTTTCAATACCGAAGTTTTATTTGAATAGATATAATTATAAATCATAAAATTTTGGAGTTGGAATAAAAATAACAGCTAAATTCCTCACGTCATTTTACTTCAATAAAATTTGTGGATAAGTCAGTAAAAGTATAAAAGCGGTTTTTATTACCAACTAAAATTATTCATCTGGAAATCTGGCTGGGCTTCATGTTTTTGAATCTCAGCGTTGATTTCCTGATCAGAAGCATCCTTCAGAATTCCATCACGTACCCAGGCTCCATCAATACCAAATTTTTTTGCACCCTGGATATCGTGCTCGATTGAATCCCCTATCGCGACAGTTCGCATCTTTTTAAACGAAAACTCTCTTTCAGAAAATTTATACATCTCTTCATACGGCTTACCGATCCAGATGACTTTACCACC
>DPLM01000049.1:0-3876 GCA_003541985.1 Deltaproteobacteria bacterium
TTCTTGAATAATCGCTTGGATAGAACGGATCAAGTGCTGATTATATCCCATTCTCCCAGTAACCCCGTGCATGATGATACCAATTCGCTGAGTAGTCATACTAGTGTCCTTTATTTTCGAAGTTCAGCAAAACAAGTGTTTCTTGAGCTTGATCAGTTAGTTGTAAAAGCAAAAGAATATTTTGTGCGACCTGTCACTAATCAGGTGACTTACCTAAACTTTATCTCTAACGAATTCCTGCTTCATCATCTCAATCCATCCTGAATAAAAGGGATGATCGATCAAAAGTGGTAGTTGGACAATTTCTTTTGTCTTAATAGACCAATAAATCGCTGTTAACAGTTCGATGGATCGGCGAGCATCCGCCAAGGTGACCGGAGTTTGTTTTTGACCTGAAAGAGCTTCATATATACGGAGAAACTGACCTGGAAATCTTTCAAGTCTTGGAGAAAAGTCCGCAAGTTCGTAATTGATCCGAGCTTGTTGTTCCAGATCATCATGCAAGAAGGTCCAGGGTTCGTGCCCAGGATTGTAGGGATCTCTTCCTCCCTCTGCCGTAAGCCCAGCGAAGCAGAAACGCAAGCGTGACATCTGCTCTGTAGAGCCTAGTGTCACCGAAGAGCTGGCCATTGCTCCATTACCGAAATTCATCAAAACCGCACCCAAATCTTCTGTCTCATACCCATTCACACAATTTGAAGCTTGAGCAAATACCGAAATGGGGTCTCCCAGTACTTGGCAGAGCAGATCATGAATGTGGATAGCATGAGTTGCAAAGCTACCTCCAGCTGCTCCATCCCATGTGCTACGCCACATCCCTCGACTGTAATATGCCTCTCCTCGCAACCAGTGTGTCTCAGCAGTTGCGATAAAGGGACTGCCTACTAGCCCTTTGGAAATCAAATGATGCAGCTTTTGAATCCCGTGGCCAAATCGGTATTGAAAAATAGGGAATAGGTGTTTTCCTGATTGCTGCTCTACTCTTTCCAGTTCGTCCATTTCTGAAAGCGAACGAGCAACCGGCTTTTCAAGAACAACGTGGAAGCCTGCTTGGAGAGCTGCAGTGGCTTGCGAAAAATGAAGTGCAGATGGAGTACAAATATCAATTAAATCTAGATCTTGAGAAAAAAGATCCTCCAGTCTGTTTGTTTGATAACCGACCCTGATCTGTTCCACAAATTCATTGCGACGTTGTTCATCAATTTCACAGACCGCTGTCACCTCATAAAGATCTGGCAACGTTTGATACATCCTAGCGTGTTTTGTTCCCACACCCGTGCCCACCAGTGCCACACGTACACGTCTCAAAATAATGACCTTGTTATGAATAAAGCGAGAAACGCAATGGTTTCATTGATGAATTTCATAATTGAGAATCTTGCCATCAATCTCACTGAGTCCCTGCTGAGACCAGACTGTTCTTCCGGGAGTCCCTTGCCCTGTCGAAATGTAGATTTGATGATCAAGTATTGAGAGATTCGTTGGTAAGTCCAGACCTTCGACCAAAGCTCGGCTTTCTTTTGATCCAGTCGGCAAGACACTCAATCTACCCGAGTTGCGCACATATCCCCCTGGGTCTGGTGGAGAATGTTTATCGTGAAGATCAAAATCACGAGAAATCAGGTTGGTCGGCCAAGCAGTCGTCATTTCCAGGAAGTAAATGTTGCCATTGTTATCTGTAGCAACATCGATAGCGGTGGTAAGACCTTCAATTAGATATTCGTAAGTTCTGGTTTTTAAGTCTACCCTCGCAATCTTGGCATCTCCAGGCATGAAAGAGATGGTTTCACCAAAGTAAGCCCAGAGCTGACCTGAAAACAAAGCAACCAGCAAATTCCCTTCTGAGTCCAGCGCCAGGCCAGTAGGCACTGCCTGTTGCTGGTTTTGCAAAACATCGAAAAGCAGGATTTCTTCGTAGCCAGATCCAAAGTGGTAAGCACCAATTTGGTTGAGCGTACTCTCTGCTAAGAATAGTGATTGCTGATCCGAGGAGAGAGTAATTGAATTGACAACTCCCGGGCGCTCAATCAAAACCACCTCAGCCAGATCAACCAGGTCAAGTTGGACAATCTCTGTCGTTTCTCTGCCGCTATCTCTGGTATAGATCAATGTATGGTCGTTCCTGAGTAAGCCATCTCCTGGCCCAACAACTTCATCTCTTCCTGGGTTGAATACCTCCATAATGTTGTAAGAATACAGATCCTCACGCAGTCGTGACTCTTCTGAGGAATCGAACTGATCATCCTGGTTCAAGTCTCGCCACCAGCTAATTTTTCCAGAATTTACCCCATCTAGCGTTTTTCCGGTACCAGCTTCTAAAATAATTAAACTCCCAGTTGCAACGGGAACAATTCCACGCGGATTGTGAAGTCCACGAGCAAGTTCTGCAGTCTTTGCGCTCAGCGGTTTGGTGAAGGTGCAGAAAAAAGGAAGGATAAGTGCCAGAATGGAAAAACAAAGTCTTAGCACAGTTACTCAGTTCAAACGTAGCTCATTTGGAATAGCTAGATCCTCAATTAGATCTTTGATCAAAACAACCTTACCCTTCTCCATTGACCGATTGATGGCAAATCCAGTGATAGCAGACCAAGCTGCAGAAAAATGGTTGGATTTACGCTGAAGTGGGTCTGGGAATCCATCATCAGCAAAGATGTGATTCAACATTAGAGGATCTGCACCGCCATGGCCACCAGCAGAGCTTGGATTCTTAATTCTTTCAGTAGCTTTCCCTGGTATCAGAAGCGATGTCTGCACATTGCTTCCTTCTCTAAGAGAACTGTCATCTCCATTGATCACGCTCCGCTCCAAGTATTTTTGTGAGAGAGTCCCCTCTGTACCAATAAAGGTAATTTCATAACCTTCCCAAGGCGAGAAAGCAACGAGTCCGTAGTTGAGGACTGCACCTCTGGAATAACGCACCTCTGCACGAATCATGTCTTCAATTTCAATACTGCCATCAAAAACACATTGATCCCTGTGATAGCCATCATAATGCTCATTGTCCGAGTAAAGCTTCTGCAAGTTGTCCATAGCTTCCAGTTTCAGCCGAAAGCTGCAATTCTCTGAGAGGCAAGTCTTACAGCGCTGTCCACGGTTATCAATCCCTAAACGTTTGGCGTTGATTGGATTGTAGTAATGATTATCTCCTGTTGCATAAGCAGAAACTGGAGTATCGGCGATCCACCAATTGATCAAATCAAAATGGTGAGTGGCTTTGTGCACAGCTAATCCACCCGAATTGCTTTTGTAGCGATGCCACCTGCGAAAATAATCAGCACCGTGAACTCGATCTAAATGCCAGTCAAAGGTGATCGCCTTAACAGTTCCGATGGTACCACTCATCAAAAGCTCCTTTACCTGTGAGCGGTATGGAGAGTAGCGATAATTGTGAGTAATCGTTGCAATTGTCTGAACTTTGTTTAGTTCTGTGACAATCTTTTTCAGATATACCAGACTGCTGGTGATTGGTTTCTCACTGATGATCTGGCAGCCTTTTTTTGCACCTGCAATGATGTATTTGTGGTGGGTATAATCTGGTGAAGTCACAATGAGGATATCTGGTTTTTCGACTCGTAAGAGCTTATGAAAATCTTTCTCCAGATAGCAAGCTACCGAGACATTTGACTTATTCAGTGATTGTTCTGCATAGCGCAACCTGCCAGGATTAGAATCGCAGATAGCTACCAGTCGATGATTGACAGCATATTTTTTTACGAGAGATTCACGAAACATTTTGTGCCGGCCACCAACCCCGACAATCGCGCATTTTTTCATACTAGTGCTTCTCGATAACCAAAGCAGATCCTGATTTATCAAAAAAATGTGATGAGCCTAAATCAATTTGTGCAGCCAACTTGGTTTTGGATTCAAAATGTT
>DPLM01000049.1:4208-4568 GCA_003541985.1 Deltaproteobacteria bacterium
TTGACCTTGGTTGTGCATCACAAAATTGATTTTGTGATCTGTCTCAAGATAGATGTAAGCCTCACTACCCAGCTGCTCCATATGTGAAACTTCCGTGTGAATCAGTAAATCACTTGCCGAAACTGTCGTCTCAGCCTTCACCATCTCCGGTCGGAAACCGATTTGCTCAACCCGCTTATCTTCAAGAGTTTTAAGCGTTGCCTCCGGCATAGCTGCTTTCCCTGCGTTTTGTAACTCGACTAGTTCACTCAACCTGATCAGATTGATCCTGGGTGAGCCAATAAAAGAGGCAACGAAAACATTGTTCGGCTGGTTATATAGCTCTAGCGGCTTCCCAATCTGCTCTACTCTTCCACCATT
>DPLM01000146.1:0-1661 GCA_003541985.1 Deltaproteobacteria bacterium
ATGTCTTTCGACCTCTGAAACCACTTTATCCTTGGCTACTTGCAGCAGCGCTACTGCTCAGTGCCAGTTGGATTCCAGTAAAGTGGTGGCGTCAGCGCAGCCTAAAGAAGCTTCAGCTCTGACCCTGTGACTCAGCCTTAACAATTGGCAACAGGGTTTTCAAAACGTTCCGAGCGATGACTTGGTGACCTTCGGGGTTTGGATGAATACCATCCTGCAGGTTCATCTCCGGAATTCCTCCAACACCTTCCAACAGAAAATCAACCATAGGCAATTCATACTCATGGGCTAATTCAAAAAAAGCTTCTTGGTAGGCTTTGACGTAGGTTTCTCCGTAGTTGATCGGCATCTGCATACCGGTCATCACCACTTGGATCTGGCGCTCCTGGGCCATCTGGATTGCTTTTGCCAGGTTTTGCTTCATGTTCCCGATGTCCAAGCCACGCAGGCCATCGTTGGCTCCCAAGGCAAGCAACATGATCTGGGGTCGCATCTTGAAATACCACTTGAGACGTGTACCCGCACTGGCACTGGTCGCTCCGCTGAATCCCCCGTTGATCACTCGCACTTCAAGGTCTTCCTCCTTCAGCAATTGTTCCAACAGATAGGGATAAGCTTCTTCCAGCTCAACACCGTATCCTTCTGTCAGCGAGTCTCCCAAAGCAAGAATTCGAATTTCTGCCATTGCTCCAAACGGTAAAAAAAAGCACAATGTAAACAATAAACAACACAACACTCCCATGACTTTTTTCATTTTAACTCTTTTGTGAAGATAACGGATTTTTCTGTTCCTATTTGAACTCTGAGGAAAAGACTGCGATGACCTCTTACATCCTGCGCCGACTGCTCCTGATCATTCCGACACTGATTGGCATTATGACGATCAACTTCGTGATTGTCCAGGTGGCCCCTGGAGGACCCGTGGATCAGTTCATTGCTCGGATGCAAGGACAAGGTGGCATGGACGTGACAAGCCGGATTACCAATACCAGCTCAGAGATGCAGGATAGTACCAGCACCTCTGATCAATCAGGACGTACCCGAGGGGCCCAGGGCATTGACCCAGAACTTTTGCGTGAGATCGAGCGTCTCTATGGTTTCGACAAGCCAGCCCACGAGCGCTACCTGCAAATGCTGGTTAATTACGCCGTTTTCGATTTTGGTGAAAGCTTCTACCGGGATCGTACGGTGCTTGAGTTGATCTGGGAGAAACTACCTGTTTCTGCATCACTTGGAGTCTGGAGTACACTCCTGGTCTACCTTGTCTGTATTCCACTGGGCATCAGCAAGGCAGTGCGCCACGGCTCCCGTTTCGATATCTGGACCTCTACGGTGATCATCATCGGCAACGCTATCCCTGTTTTTCTCTTCGCCATAATTTTGATCATTTTCTTCGCTGGTGGCAACTATCTGAATTGGTTTCCCTTACGTGGACTGACTTCTGATGGCTTTGCCGATATGAGCCTGTTCGGAAAAATCCTCGACTACTTCTGGCACCTAGCCCTACCCCTGATTGCCATCCTGATTGGCAGTTTCGCCACACTGACGATGCTGACCAAAAACTCATTTTTGGATGAAATCGGCAAGCAGTACGTAGTGACTGCCCGGGCTAAGGGACTACCGGAGCGGCGGGTGCTCTATGGTCATGTCTTCCGTAATGC
>DPLM01000146.1:1975-7392 GCA_003541985.1 Deltaproteobacteria bacterium
CTTCCGTAATGCGATGCTGATCATCATCTCTGGCTTCCCCGCAGCCTTCATCAGTATGTTCTTCACAGGATCTCTGCTGATCGAGGTGATCTTCTCACTAGATGGGTTGGGTCTGCTGGGCTTTGAAGCCACTCTGCAGCGTGACTATCCAGTGATGTTTGGTACTCTTTATATTTTCACTCTGCTCGGCTTGGTCGTCAACTTGATCAGTGATGTGCTCTACACCATAATCGATCCACGAATCGATTTCGAATCGCGGAATTGATTTCCAGAAGAGTAAGGTTGATCTCAGTTGAATAAACTAAACACTTTTCGCTTGGTAGCGATTGGAGAAGGACGACTCTGTCTGATGACGATCCACACGTCCATTCGCTGATAGGTGTTCCAGCACCTTGAAGATTGTCACCTGCTGTTCTCCCATCTGAAGATGCTGAGAGAGTTCATCCACCGTCCAAGAACGATTCGGCTGATCGTTTAGCGCACTTATCAGACAACCTTGCAACTGTAGTACAGCTCCAGCAGCTTTTTTCCCAGCTTCAACTCCGGGTTGATGATAGGCGTTAATGCCCACCAAATATGCATAAATCCCCACAGCTCGTTCAAAAAGAGCTACCAAGGCCCCAATGCTACATGGTGTTATCGAATCCAGGGTCAATGTCATTGATTGACGCTGTTTCTCTCGTAAAGCCTGCCGCGTTCCTAGCAGGAAACCTAATAGATAGTCTCCTGAGGTAACATTCGAATCAACCGCTACAGCGGGCCCTTCCTGATCTTTCAGCACTTCCAGAAATTGGGCAAAGAAATCATTTCGTCCTTCCCGAAGTTGTTGAACATAAGCGTGCTGATCTGTGGAACCTTTGTTGCCGTAAACAGTTAGTCCTTGACGAACAACACGCCCTTCGAGATCACGCTCTTTTCCAAGGGACTCCATCACCAATTGCTGCAGGTAATTACTGAACAAGGACAAGCGATCCTTGTAGGGCAATACCACCATAGCCTTTTCACCACGACCATTGCCTGCGTACCACCAGTTCAAGGCTAACTGGGCTGCAGGATTGCGGGAGATTTCTTTTTCCCGTCCGTGCTGGTCCATCAGCCGGGCTCCCATCAGCAGCTCTTTCAGGTCAATGCCCTGCAAAGCTGCGGGTAGGAGTCCCACTGCTGAAAAGACTGAAGTCCGACCACCCACCCAATCCCACATTGGTAGACGCGCGTACCAGCCTTCTTGTATTGCCAGTTGATCCAACTTGCTTCCAGTGCTAGTGACGGCCACTGCCTGCTTCCCAAATGATAACCCTGCTTCTTGAAAAACATGCTGTGTGACCAGCATCGCATTACGGGTTTCCTGGGTACTACCAGATTTGGAGATAACTAGACACAGTGTCTGTGGCAGCTCTTCTCCCAACTCTGCAAAGACCTGCTCAAAGCCAGCTGGGTCTGTGTTATCTAAATAGTGGAGTTTCAAGCCTCGTCCCTGCTGTGCCAATGCATGATCAATAAATTGAGGTCCCAGCGCCGAGCCGCCAATCCCAATCACGAGCCCATGTCGAAAATACTGACCCTGCTTGTTGGTCCATTTTCTAGACAGTACTTGGGTTGCAATGTCCTGAACTTGCTGGAGGGTCTGTTCAATGGCCTGACGTAGTTCAGGGGTTGGCGCAAGTTCTGGAGTACGTAACCAGTAATGACCGACCTGTCTCTGCTCATCCACATTGGCAATAACCCCAGCTTCCAGTTCCTTCATGTGCTGTAAAGATTGTTGAAGTGGATCGGATTGCTCTTCCCAAAAAGAGGTAGGTACGCCCATTTGAGAAGTATCCAAGCTCAATCCTGTGCCTGGGATCGAAAAGAAATGCTGCTGAAAATGGAGCCAACCTGAGGTATCGATCATAAAAATTTTAGAAACAAAAAGTTGCGAATACGAGGAAGCCTGTATATTTGCGATTATAAATCCATTTTGCTAACTTATCTGTTTTACGCAATAATTTTTTCACATCTACTTGGATCCTTAGCCAGCATGTCTGATACCGAACTTGAAAAGTTGCTCAAACGACAGGAAGAACAAGAAGAAATGTTGCGCAAACTTCGGAGCTGTTCCTTCAAAATAGATGGGACAGACCGAACCGAGTTGAGCGAAAACGCCATCTATGACCTACACAAGCGTGATGATGAATTTTTCCTGAGTCTTGATGTGCCAGGAGTGATGGAGGAATCACTACATGTCGAACTGAAAGACGCAGAGCTACTGATTCGAGGTGAACATCCCACTTCTGAACCTGAAAATGCGAATTGTCTGCAACAGAATCGCCCTCGTGGCCCTTTTGAATACCGATTTTTGCTGCCCGGTTCTGCATCCCAAATTGAATCCTATCAGGACCTTGGCGTCTTGTACTTGCGAATACAATTGAAATCATCTGAATAAAAATGCCACGGATTCTCCGGAACTACTTGATTAGTTTCTTGATTATCGGCACTTTACTCGGCGTTATTCATGGACTGGATCTCTACTTCAATCCACGACCCACTGACAACCCGATTGCCCAGCCCGAACAAACTGCTGAGTCTCCTCTCAAGAGCCCATGAGCGGCATACATTGGTCCCTAGTAGGACTGCTGATTCTCATTGAAGGACTACTGTTGATCCTGCTGGGGCGCGAAAGTGGACTGCTGGGTACTATTCTCCTCAGTAGCATCACAGCATTTGGAGGACTTTGGCTGATGCGAGAGGAGGATTTCTCAATCTGGACATTGGTGGAAGTAGAATTGCAGCAACGCCATTTGCCAACTGATGAACTCTGGCAGGCCTTCCTACTCTGGCTGGCTGGCGGTCTGTTGCTGGTTCCTGGGATACTGACAGACGCGCTGGGCTTATCGCTAACCATACCGGATATCCGAAGTGCCCTGATTGATCAATTAAATCGCTACTTTCGCCAACGCTAGAATCCCGCTCAAGGAAACCATTCACTGGAATCGCATGTATAAGCTCTGGCTGCTGGGCTTTCTTTTTTGCTGGCTAGCCCAACCTCTTCCGGCGGCTACTCCTTCAGAAATTGACTCGGAAACCGCTGAAGTTTTGGAACAATTGGAAACAGAATTTCAGAAGCAACAACTCCGTGAAGCGGAGGAAGCTCTACGCCAAGCCCAAGCCTACGAAAAAGGTAATGGTGTAGAACAGGATGATGCCACTGCCGTTCGCTTCTACAAGGAGGCTGCAGAACGAGGAAATTCAGAAGCACAGTTACGCCTAGGAATTCTCTATCGACAGCGAAAGGGTGTGCAGGAAGAGTTTCGTAAGAAAAGCCGATTCAGTTTTGGGAAAACAGCTTTTGACTTCCTCTTCTCCAGTAAGATGGACAAAGAAGCATTCCGGTGGTTGAGCGCTGCTGCAGGGCAAGGCGTTACGGAAGCTCAATATTATTTGGCACAGTTTCATGAGCAAGGGATTGGCACCAATAAAAATCAGGATCAGGCGGATGCCTTTTACTCCAAAGCTAAGGAGGCGGACTTTGATTTTGCCCTAGCTATTGATTTACTAAAAATTGAATACGATGGTATCCCTCCGGTAGTGCGTGAGCCACAAGAAGACATTGCAGACTTAGCTCCTGCTGAAGCTGCAGAAATCGAGATCATCAGCACCACACCCGACAAGACGGAAATCGTCAGTGGCAACTTCACCGTCACGATCAGCGCTTTTAGCCCTCTGCGCTCCATTCGGATCAATGGTATCAACCAAGAGCTGGCCGATAATAGTTACGATGCAGCCTACTCACTGCCTTATGAATTAGAAATTGGTGAAAATTACTTTGACTTGGATGTAACAACAGAAGCAACTCAAACCAGTAAAGAACTAACCATTTTTCGAGAGACAGAGGAAATAAAGAAACCCAAGTCTAAGCCTCCTTTTCAACTGATCACGATCTTGGGCCATACCGAGGACACCAACGCTACCAGTGCACCTAATGGTAAAAAGAAGACCCGAACGCTCAAAAGCAATATTGTCCTGGTACCGAGCTACACGCATTACATCAACTATCGTAACTCCGTGGCTGCCAAGGGCCTCATCACTACGGATCGTCAATGGATGGAAAATCAGCGCAACAAGGAGATTTTGCTGCGCCAACTCAGCTTTGAGTGGGAACGCAAGTATACTTGGCTAGGTGATATCACGACTGGGTTTGGTGCGAACGCACTGGGGCTGCGCGATGTTCCTGAGAGTCCAGATAGCAGTCGAGACAGTTGGAACAGCGATTTCCGTCAAGTATCCGCAGACTCCTTCCTCTTTGGACAGTTCAAACTGAAAACAGACAACGACATCACTTGGCAGGGCAAGCTTGAACACAAGTGGAAAGATGCAATTGGTTCAACGACTGATGATGGAACTGCTGACAAGTTGGAAGTGAGCAATAAGTTTACACTAGCTGATTGGAAATACGGCACTAGGCTTAGCTACACCCTAACGGATCTAAATAACGACAAGAAAGACAAAGATGATCTGAAATTTTCTGCAGATGTCACCATTCCGGTCAAACCAGTCAGCTTCAAAGTGAAATACGATGTATCAGAGAGTGAGAAGAGACTCGCCAACATTGACGGTGTGCGTGAAAGAGATCGTAAGAACATCACAACTGTTGGGGTAACTTACCCCTATGCTCCTTGGATGATCATCAATTTCTTGCGCAAACTGGAAACCAAGACATCCAACCTAACTGGTAAGGACTACTGGAAGTACCAAACAGCACTCCAGTTCACCCTCATCTACAAATAAGGCTCCATGTTTGTTTCACTTCGGCCACACAAGGCTATCTGGATTACTGCTATCTTACTACTACTGATCGCCTTGGCTTCGCCAGTAGAAGCTCAGCAGCGAGGCCAATTGATCCTGGATCGTGGTTTGGCCAAAGTCAGCAATGACTCCAAGGTTCGCATCTACAATGTACCTGGTACAACCGTTCTACTCAGCGTGGGTGATCAGGTCCATGCTGCTAGAAATTCAGCAGCCCGTGTGATCCTAAGCTCTGGTGATGAAGTAGTTACCGTTAGAGACCAAACAATTTTTAGAATTGAGGAAGCTAATAAAGAAGAAAGCAATACACGATTGCTGATAGGTAACATAGCATTCGATGTTAACCCTAACCGTCCATTGATCAATGGACGCAAGCGTTCTTTCAATATCCGAACAGTTACTGCAGTTCTGGGCATAAGGGGTACTGATGGAGAAGCAATCAAGACAGAAACTGGTGTTCAGTTTGAATTGAATTCAGGAAGCGCAGACATCGAAATTCCTGGATCAGAAATAAAAATTGAAATTGGAGCTGGTGAGAGTGCAGAGGTACAAGATAGTGGCCCCATTAAATTACCTGGTGAGACAAAATTCAGATCAAGAAAAGCGGCTCTGAAACAGGAGGAAAAGAAACAGGA
>DPLM01000223.1:0-5120 GCA_003541985.1 Deltaproteobacteria bacterium
CCAAATGGCCAGGAGGCTCTCAATGTTCTACGACGCCAGTCCTATGATCTAGTATTGATGGACGTGCAGATGCCTGTGATGGATGGCTATGAAGCAACCCACTTCTTGCGGCGCTTACCACAATTCAAGGATCTGCCCATCATCGCTATGACAGCCAATGCTCTTCATACGGATCGTAAGCAGGCGCTAGAAGTTGGGATGAACGATCATATTCCCAAGCCCATTAAGTTGCAGCTGTTATTGAGCAAACTACTCCAATGGATTCCACCCAAGAAAAGTGAGACAACGGTGCCGACTAATCAATCATTGGAGTTACCACCAAAAGAATTACCTGCCAATGTTCCTGGGCTAGCGATCGCAACCGCTCTGAATCGTCTGAACCAAAATACCTCACTTTACCTGCGTCTGTTGGATGTTTTTCAGCGTAACCAGTTCAATACGGTGGAAAAGATGCAGGAATTGCTTGCAGAACCAAATCTGGTAGAAGCTGCTCGGCTCGCCCACACCCTGAAGGGAATTGCTGGCAGTCTGGGAGCTAAGGGACTGGAGACGGCGTCTCGCACTGCTGAAGCACAATTGCGCGAAGGCAACGTGGTTCCGGATTCATTGGCTACTCTGGAAAAAGAACTCAAACAGGTTCTGAAAGCTGTAGCAGATTTGCTGGCGCGCTGAGATATGTGATCAGTGAAAAATATCCACTAGACTCTCTGATTACTCATTTCAGGATAGACTGGGTGTCGACCTGTTAATTTTGAAGACGCACAAAGCCAAAATGATAGAAGCCAACCTCCTCGATTGCTGCGACCGCTTGACAGATGCTGTGAGCATGCAGGCGATGGATCGCCGAGCGATTGAGGAACTGGGACTACCTGGTCTACTGCTAATGGAGAATGCAGCTCGTGCTGTCGCAGATTGGGTGGAAAAACGCTATCCAAATTCCAAGAGAATCTGTGTCTGCTGTGGGAATGGTAACAACGGTGGAGATGGTTATGCGGCGGCCCGTCTATTAGCTAACCGAGGCTATTCTGTTTTGGTAGTCTACCTTCGGGAACCTAGTACTCCAGATGCTCAGCAGAACTTCCGTCTTTGGCAAAATTTCGGTCCTGCTCTGACGTTCCCAGAACCTGCTGCAGCACAAGCCATTCATGAAGCAGAGGTAGTGTTAGATGCAATCTTCGGAGTTGGTCTGCAACGTCCTATTGTTGGTCTGTATGCAGATTGGATTGCAGCCATCAATGCCAGTCCCGCAGAAGTGATCGGTGTAGACCTGCCTTCGGGGATTTCGGCAGATGACAGTCTGATACTGGGAACAGCAACACGCTGTGAGACTACGGTCACCTTTCAGGTCCCCAAGATTGGGTTGTGGCAACATCCTGGCCATGAACAAGCTGGTGAAATTCATGTTGTCGATGTCTGTATTCCTCGGCATTGGCCAATTGGGGAGAAGTCAACTCACCTGCTGACAGAGAACTTTTTTCGACAAGCTCTTCCAAAACGTTCGATCACAGCCCACAAGGGAACGTTTGGCCATTTGCTGGTACTGGGTGGTCAGGCAGGAATGGCAGGTGCGGTGCAACTGGCGAGTCAAGCAGCCCTGCAGGTGGGAACTGGACTAGTCACTGCAGCAGTACCAGGTGCTTTGCGAGATCGGCTTCTCGGTGCGCCAGAAGTAATGACTTGGTCAGCATCTCAGACAAAAGACGTCTGGCAAGCGAATGCTCTATCCGAACTGAGACCTCAATTGCCACGCTATAATTCGCTGGTTGTTGGTTGTGGAATCGGCACCAGCAAAGGAATCCCAGCATTGTTAGAGGAATTTTTACTGGAAGTGAGGAAGTTGCCTATTCTGATTGATGCTGATGGACTGAATGCACTTGATCCAGATTGGCTTCGCGAAAGAGAAATTCCAGCTGTACTGACACCGCATCCAGGGGAGTTGTCTGACTTGATTGGCCAGCCTGTCTCAGAATTTCAGCAACAACGTGTAGCCACTGTGCGTCACTGGGCACAGATGTGGGAGGTAGTTCTGCTGCTCAAGGGAGCGCTCACTGTGATTGGTGCTCCAGATGGGCAGGTCTTCATCAATCCTACAGGCAATCCAGGAATGGCTACAGCAGGTTCTGGAGATGTACTCAGTGGGATAATTGGAGGACTACTGGCGCAAGGCTTGAATCCTCTGGAGGCAACCTTGATTGGTTGTTGGTGGCATGGGTCTGCTGGGGATTGGCAGGTAAAACGTTCGGGTGAAGTTGGGTTGACAGCTGGTAGATTGATCGAAGGAATCAGCTCTGTGTGGCAACAGGCAGCATTTTGAATAGTTCTGCTGGTAGCTGCTGAGCGAAAGGATATTCAACTAACTGATTCAAACCCAGTCTTTCAGCTGTTTCAGCAAATTCTGAGGAAAGTTCTTTCAGAGAAAAACCAAGCAGTATCAAATGTGCACAATCGGTTTCTGTACGAACTAAGCGCACCAGTTCCAATCCGTCCATCACAGGCAGTTCCAAGTTCAGCAAAACAATATCAGGCTTGTTTATGATGGAGTTAGCGAAGCCTTCCCAGCCATTGAATGCGACTTCTAACTGGAAGTGTTCCGAAAGTTGGTGTTGAATCTCACCCAAGCGTGTCAGATCTTGATCAACGTAAAGCAGATTGGGCATGCAGATTTTTTTAGGCAGAAGAGATTTGCGAATCAACAATTAGACTATATATAGAGAAGCTCTGCGATTCGCAAGCCACAGACCTTGCTGACTTGTTATTCGCGGCAATAGGCCGAAGTGTCCTGCCAAACTCCTCTCAATAACGCACTTCCTGCCGATAGTGTCCATCACCAGTCGATATTCAACTATGCAGACCAAATTTATCTTCATCACCGGTGGCGTTGTTTCGGGCCTGGGCAAAGGTATTGCTGGGGCCTCTATTGGTGCTTTGCTCGAGAGTCGCGGCCTAACCGTTAGTCTGATGAAACTAGATCCTTACATCAATATTGATGCAGGAACCATGAATCCCTTCCAACACGGTGAAGTTTATGTTACCGAGGATGGGGCAGAGACGGACTTAGATTTGGGGCACTACGAGCGCTACACCAACGCAGTTGTGTCTCAAGTTCACAACTGCACAACGGGGCAGATCTACGATAAAATCATTCGCAAGGAACGAGCCGGAGAATATCTGGGTGCAACTGTTCAGGTTGTGCCTCATGTGATTGATGAGATCAAGGAAGCAGTACTACGAGCCAGTGACAATGTAGATATTGCCATCGTGGAAATCGGCGGCACCGTGGGTGACATTGAATCCTTACCCTTTCTGGAAGCGATCCGTCAGTTTCGTTATGATTACGGTCGTGAGAACACTCTCTACATTCATCTCACACTGATTATCTACACGACAGAGATGAAGACCAAACCGACCCAGCACAGTGTCGGCAAACTACGGGAGATTGGGATTCAGCCAGACATGCTGATCTGTAGAACTTCAGAACCTTTACCGGATAAATTGCGTGAGAAGATTGCATTGTTCACCAATGTCCCTGTCGATGCAGTGATTGATGGGCTGGATGTTGATTTTCTCTATGAGATTCCGCTCGTCTATCACAAGCAGAAGCTTGATGACAAAATCATTGAGTTGCTGCAGATGTGGACAAGGCGCCCTAAGCTTCAGAATTGGGTAGATATTGTGGAAGCTTACAAGGAGCCAATTGATTCAATCACCATTGCCTTTATTGGAAAGTACGTCAATCAGCGGGATACCTATGAAAGTCTCAACGAAGCACTCGTGCATGGCTGCATTGCCTGCAACCTGCGTCTACACCTGATCTATATCAATTCTGAGGAAATCACGGAAAAAACAGTTGGGCCAATGCTAGCTCCTGCTCATGCTGTATTGGTTGCACCAGGTTTTGGAGAACGTGGTACAGAAGGAAAAATTTTGGCTGTTCAGCACGCCCGAGAACAGCAAATTCCTTTCTTTGGCATTTGTCTGGGAATGCAAATGGCTGTGATTGAATTTGCGCGGAATGTTGCCAATCTGAAAGATGCCAATTCTGCAGAATTTCGGAGTCTCCATGATGAAAATGTGATTGATTTGATGCCAGAGCAGCAAGGGCAACAAAATACTGGCGGGTCAATGCGTCTTGGAGCATATACGGCCCACTTGCAGGGAGGGACTCAGATTGCAAAAATCTATGTTAAACTAGAGATTCGTGAGCGTCATCGTCATCGCTATGAAGTGATGAACGAATTTGTTCCTCAACTAGAATCTGCAGGATTAGTGGTTTCTGGCAGAAATCTGGATCGAGATCTGGTAGAAACCATTGAATTGGCAGATCATCCCTGGTTCATTGGTTGCCAGTACCATCCAGAGTTGAAATCAAAGCCCCTCGCCCCACATCCTTTGTTTGTGTCTTTCGCACGTGCAGCTCTGCACTACAAGCAAAACTCCTCCACAAGGTGACACCATGATACGCTTCCGAATCAGCTTGCTGTCGCTGATCTTCTGCTGCCTCACCAATTTTGTCTGGGCTCAGGGTAGCAATGCTTATGAACTTTCCGGTAACACCCTGATCCATTTGCGTCAGGTTGGTTTGCCGTTGGAAATTCTTAGGGATCTGCAGTCTTTGATAGGCATTCGTTTTGATGCGAAAGAAGATCTGCGTGCTGCGCTGCAAAAGTTGCCGCATTCCCTGACAACTGAAGCGCTAGAGCAGATTGAACAGTTTGCCGAAATGCGGCGTCTACAACTGCAAGCCCAAGAATTCAGTGGTGACCAGAAAAAGGGTGAGTTGGTGTTTCGTGGGGAAGTTCAGGGAGAATTGCCACGAGAACAGCTACGCTTCAGTTCTGAGCTACTCAACTTGGTGCGCCAAGAAAATTACGAGAAAATGCGCAGTGAGGGGTCTGTAGAAGTGGAACAGTGGGATCGAACCTTGCAGGCCGGGTTTCTATTCTATGAGCGTGTGGAAGAAGGATTCACGAATGAAGATATACGAGGGCCGGCCCAGATCTTGCGCTTTAACGAAGAGTTTCGCGCTAGTGCCAAGCAAGGAAAAATCAGCGGTAATTTAATGCAGGCTGACCTGCTACGACAACAGGTGCTGCTGCAGGGACGCAGCGAAGCGGAGCCTG
>DPLM01000223.1:5509-8925 GCA_003541985.1 Deltaproteobacteria bacterium
CTAGAAGAATTGCCGCCAACCAGTGATTCTCCAGAGACGGTAACTCTGCAGGCGGCTCAGGCAACACTTAATAACCAAGTTCGTCGTCTTTTGCTGGAAGGGGCTGTGGAGCTTTTCAAGTCGCCAGAACAGCTACGGATCTACGGTGGTCGAGTCCAAGTCGAATTTGATACAACCCAGCAGATTCAAACAGTTTACGCGGAACGAGCTGTCTGCTTTGAGCAGCCTGGACGAGTAGCTCGTGCTGATTCTGTAAGGATAGAGCAAGCAACCCAACTGATCTTGTTGGAAGGTAATGCCCAAGTACAAACCGACCAGTACAACCTGCAAGGTGAGTCGATCAAGCTTTATATGGATGTTAGCCAAGGAGTGGCTCAAGGTGACGATAATTCTCCGATTCGGGTTACTATTTTGATGGATCAGCCCAATTCCGCAAGCAACGCATTTCGGTGTAGATGAATATCAGCAATAACACCTTTACCAACCTGCGTACTAAGTACACTCCCCCTGTAACCGATGAAGGCAAGCAAGGAGAAGAAGCAAATGGTGCAAAGGAAGGAAATCCACCTCCTGAACTTGCGATGGATGCTTCCTTCAAGAAGTTACCTGGTGGGTTGATGGTCTACGTGGAGGAGTTAGGCAAGGGGGAGAAAGTTGAAACTGGTAGTAAGCTCAGCGTTCATTATGAAGGCTGGCTAGCTAGCGACTTCACCAAGTTCGACAGTAGCATCGACAAGGGGAGACCTTTCGAATATAACCATGGCGAAGGCATGGTTATCAAGGGCTGGGAAAAATCCATGGAGGGCGCGCGGGTTGGTACTAAGCTACAACTGAAAATTCCTGCTAAACTGGCGTATGGTCCTTCTGGAATGTCTGGAGCTGGTATTCCTCCTAATGCAGATCTGATCTTTAAACTAGAAATATTAGCAGTAGAGAAGCCGGCAGAAGATTCGAAAAAATCACCAAACTTGGTGGATCTTTACGCTTGAAGATAGATTGACTGTTGGTGAGTTAGGCCTAGTTTGAGATCCATAATCTGAGCCACGAGCCTAAGGAGAAGCAGATCAAAGCTACTTTATTCAATGTAATCAAATTCGGATAACTTTAATCCGCTTGTGCAATCTTTACTTCTTTCTTCTGTTTCTTCCTTCCGCTAAGTATCCTTTCAGCATACGCGCAGTAAATCCGTGTTTCTTGCACATTTCCTTGACGAGAGACAGATCTTTGTTTCTCTCATCCCGCAACGCAGTTTTTCTTTGCTTTTGCAGTTCTGCAATTTGATTCTCAAGTTCTTGTACGCTGGGCATGGTCATCCTCAGTTAGCTGTTGATCAATTAGCAAAGTAAACTTTGCCTCACTTCTAAAATAGTACGCTTTCCTTTGCGAGTTGTTGCAAAGAGTGTTCGTAAGCAATCATTGCAGAGTCAGTTACTTTTATTCTGCAACTTGTTTTCTCTTATTTATAGCAGTTTTAAACTACTAATTTGAACGAGTCTATCCAGTTCATGAAATGAATGCAAAAGAAACTTTTTTGGTTGGCGACAGCAAATGGTATAAGCCCGAGTGCATAAGTTATTCTGACTGAATGAGTGTAAACTCCAAAATTTAATTCAGCAACATAGTCTGTGTGTTGGTAATTCGATACCTAATTGAATAGTTCAATAAGCAGAAAACTAGTGTGTCTATTCAGCTAGTTCAAGTGTACGCGATTTCTGTTTGGACTAAAAGAGATAGGACTTTTTCTAAAATGAATAGAAAAATAAAATTAAAAATTTAGGAGAATATTAATGAATAATCAATACAGCCGCGAGTACCAGTCATATTTGACTTATGCCTTACAGCGTTACCTGATCGAACACTGCAACTATGCCGAGAAAGATGCAGAAATCAAAGTGATGCAAGATTTCGAAGAAGTAGAGCAAGAGGCACGAGAAGCTGGTTTCTTGTGAAAGCGATGTTTATTGGCAATTGTCTGAAACATCCATCTGGCACAGTCACGATTTCGAACGAGTGTGAGATGCCCGAGTGGGTAGCGAATTTTTTACTCTCAAGTAAATATTTTTTATCATCTGGGAGAACACCTCAAAAGTGACTACGATCATTTCCTCGCTAAGAAATCAAGACACGGCAAAAAGCAATAAATACAATTCAAATAGAGCTAATTGCATCCTCTCTCTTCATGCTCATTTTCTACTGGAAATACCTATACATTGTATTCTACAGAAGCCTAATCAGTCAGATAGTATCAGTTTTTTGTCAGTGACGGTGTGAATGAAAAATAGTCAGGAAAGACAAGACTTTGTGCTGGTTTTCTGAAAGACTGATTTTATTTGAAAATAAGTAGAAAAAAACTTTTTGATTTGAGTTAGTAAGGCCAGTTGGAATTGCTCAAAAGTACGCGGAGTCCTCTCCACACCAATTTAGAAGAAAATTATTTAGCGATCCATGCTTTAGCAAAGCTTATGTATACGAGTATAACGAGTTCCTTTGGTTTAGTAAGCGGTCCACAAATCGCCTACGTAGTGGTACACGCAGACGAATATGCGATTCAGGCCAGCAGGCTAGTTAAGAGCTCACAAGATTTTCAGGAAAATCTTCAGCAGCATCTACAAAAATTATTGCAGGAACAGGTCAATGTGATTTTGCTGAATCTGCAAAAGACAGAGCAGCAACCACCAAAATTCCTAAGATCTTTAGGAGAACAAGTGATCGTGATTCCATCACTAGAGCAGGACTCGATCAATGGCCAGTCAGAGCGACTAAGTGAGTATTTGGTGAGGCAGAGATGTCTGAAACAGCTTGTCTTCACAGGTGGTTGGAAAAATGCTTGCCTCAAGCATACGCTCCGCCAGACAGTAATGACAAAAGATCCATTTGAATTGGGGATCATGGATGAGATCCATCATCCGATTAAAGGCGTAGTAGAGTATGGGAAGCAAATGCTTGAAGTCATAGTCACAGTGGACCACGACTTCGTATTTTGAGATGTAGAGAGGATCAGGCGGGTTCTGCAGTCTTTTCCGGTAAGCGTCGTGGTTCCTCTAACCACTCCTTGTCATCGAGCAAGTATTGCATACGCTCAACGATTTGCTGTAGTTCGTGATTACGTTGCTCAAGAGACTGGTTCTTGTTGCGCTCTAGCAGGACCAGACGCTTAAGGCGCTTGACTTCCATCACTTGGTTGCGGTGCAAGACTCTGAGTTGAGAGTGATAAGTGAAGAAGTAGGCCACACAGAAAAGGATGCCCAGCGCCAAAGTTACAAAGATCGGTACAAAAATTGGGCGCTCAAACCGGAAATTCAGGCCGAGTTCATCAAGGTCGAACCGGATCACAATAGGATCTAAATTCTGGGTGATGAAAACAATACTCAGGTAAAGAAATCCGGCGAAGAATACGAGCCAGAGATAGCGCATAG
>DPLM01000114.1:0-2764 GCA_003541985.1 Deltaproteobacteria bacterium
TATCGACGTAGGCCGTTCAAACAGGATTTCTTTATTGTTACTTTCAATAGTCTGAAGGAGTTGAACGACGAGGACAAAAAAGTCAAAGAAACGTCGGTTAACTTCAGCGAAGTAGCTGAAGAGCAACTGAGGGATATGGACCGGGAACTACAAAATACCCGAGAGAGTCTGCAGACAACTATTGAAGAGTTGGAGACTACTAATGAGGAACTTCAAAGTACGAATGAAGAATTGATGTCAGCTAATGAGGAGTTACAGAGCACCAACGAGGAACTGCACTCCGTTAATGAAGAGCTTTACACTCTCAATGAAGAGTATCAGAAAAAAATAGAGGAATTAACCAATGCCAATAACGACCTAAACAATCTATATTTGACCACAAATATAGGCATTGTTTTTCTGGATCGTCAACTTTGCATTCGAAATTTTACGCCTGTGACACAAGAATATTTTCCTCTTTTGAATCAGGATGTTGGTCGGCCAATCACCCACCTCGCTGGAAGCTTTCCTTATCCAAATTTAATGGAGGATCTTGAAAATGTCCTCAAGGTTCTTGTCCCAGTTAAGAGGGAAATACAATTTAAAGATGACCAGTGGTGTCAATTAGAAGTAAAACCTTATCAGACAATCGAGAACCAAATCGATGGGGCTGTGCTTGTTCTGGTAGATATTACAGAAATTCGCAGATATCGGAGGAAACAAGAAGAATTGATTGAGGAAGTTGAACTTAGTAACAAACGCATGACTCTCGCAAACGAAGTGGGAAAAGTTGCTTGGTGGGAATGGAATTATGACAGCAAGGAGTTAATTTATCATCCCGATAAGGCGCATTGGCTTGGTTTCAAGACTGATGAATTGAAAACTGTCGAAGACTTCGTTCAATTGATTCATCCTGATGACTATGAAAGTGCCATGAACAGCATGCGTAATTTGCTGACTGGCGACTCTGAGGCCTATGATATTCATTATCGATTGCGAACAAAATCAGGTAATTATCGCTATTTTCATGACCAAGGTTTTATTACGCAACGCAGCGAGAAAGGTTCCCCCAAGATGATTACTGGAGCAATCGTGAATTTAGAAGAAACAGGACGTGCTCTTGAAATTCCCTAAAACATAGCTAGGACGCGTATGAATCTTGGGAAGTTGATACTGGTTCTACTAGGAAACGAAAAATTGAGAAGTTTGGATGGTCGACGAAAAAAAGCTGACAGAAGTCATTGAGACTCTCCTGTTTGTTACCCCACGTGCACTAACAATTCAGCAACTAAAAGACTTGGTGGGCTTAGAACCATCAACGAAAGATTTGCGTCAGGCTGTCCAGAAACTCAACTTAGAATATGAGCTTACAGGGCGAGTTTTTAAAATTGAAGAAGTTGCTGGTGGTTTCCAAATGAGGACAGTTTCAAAGGTCCGAGAGTGGATCCGAAAGGTAGATGCTATCAAACCATTTCGACTGACCCCGGCGAATCTGGAAACTCTTTCAATCGTTGCCTACAAGCAACCCGTCACCCGAGCACAAATCGAATTTCTAAGAGGTGTCGATTCTTCCAGTACTCTGAGAACACTGCTGCATAGGAGATTGGTCCGAATCAGTGGCAGAGCCGAATTACCCGGAAAACCAACACTTTATTCAACCACAAAGACTTTTTTGGAGGTTTTCAGTCTTAAGTCTTTGAAAGATTTACCCACTCTGGCTGAATTGGACATGGATGAAGACATGAAGGATCAATTCTCTTTACCTCTTATTGAAACTGAGATGTAAATGCAAAAAAATTAAATTTGGAAGACGTGATAGGACAAATTCTCATGGAGTAATGAAGGAGGATTTGGCAACTACATTATCGCACTGCTTCTCGAATATTTTGACCTAAACTACATGTTTACTGATCCTTGATTGCCGTAATACCAATCGTGATAATCTTCAAGAAAGCCAAAAACATTTGAATTCAGGAAAAGATCTATGACAGTTATCATGGCCCTAGACCAGGGAACAACAAGTTCTCGCACTGTGCTTGTGAACCCTAAGGGGGAAATTATATGTCAATCCAGCACTCCTCTTGATTGCCACTATCCACAAGCTGGATGGGTAGAGCAGGATCCGCTTCAGATCTGGGAAACTCAAAAGAAAACAATGCTTGATGTGATGCAAAAAACTAATCTGACTATTGAAGATGTTGTCGGGTTAGGGATTACAAATCAGCGTGAAACTACGGTTGTCTGGGAAAAAGCCACAGGAAAACCACTTGCACCTGCGATTGTTTGGCAATGTAGACGCTCCACGGAAATCTGTGAGCAACTAAAAGCTGAAGGCAAAGAATCATTGATTCGTAAAAAAACTGGGTTGGTTTTGGATCCCTATTTTGCAGCTAGCAAGATGCGTTGGTTACTAAATGAGGTACCTGGACTACACAAAAAAATGAAAGCTGGAGAAATTTGTTTTGGAACTGTTGATTCGTGGTTGATCTGGCAATTAACCGCGGGGAAAGTGTTTAAAACAGATGTGACCAATGCTTCCAGAACAATGCTGTGCGATCTTAGAACAGCGTCCTGGGATGAGGAGTTGCTTGCAGTATTTGGTGTTGAATTAGCAGCATTGCCAGAAATTGTACCCTCTAGCGGAACAATTGCTGAAATTGAAAATTCGATCCTCGGTAAATCATTACCCATTGCTGGAATTGCAGGTGATCAGCAAGCAGCATTATTTGGGCAGGCATGTTTTGATGTAGGGCAAGCTAAAAATACATATGGTACTGGTTGTTTT
>DPLM01000114.1:3093-3286 GCA_003541985.1 Deltaproteobacteria bacterium
AATACATATGGTACTGGTTGTTTTTTGATGCTCAATGCCGGTCCAAAACCAGTCTATTCAAATCATCAATTACTCTCAACAATTGCTTGGCAGATTGGAGAAGAACGTACCTATGCCCTTGAGGGAGCAGTTTTCGTTGCGGGATCCCTAATCCAATGGCTTCGAGACAAAATGGAGTTATTTCAGAATGCCT
>DPLM01000114.1:3672-3992 GCA_003541985.1 Deltaproteobacteria bacterium
CCAGCCTTCGTAGGTTTGGGCGCACCTCATTGGGATGCTTATGCGAGAGGTTTAATCATCGGGCTAACTCGAAACACCAGCAAGGCCCACATCGTTAGGGCTGCACTGGAAGCAATTGCTTATCAGTCTGCTGAAGTTCTCCAATGTATGGAGGCCGACCTCGGTTACCCCCTCCAAGAATTAAAAATTGATGGTGGAGCCTCGGCAAATAATTTCCTGGCTCAATACCAAGCCGATCTTTTGGGTAAAACTGTCAGACGTCCCCAAAATGCTGAAAGTACTGCTCTTGGAGCCGCTTTTCTGGCTGGATTAGCAGTTAA
>DPLM01000118.1 GCA_003541985.1 Deltaproteobacteria bacterium
CAAAAAGGGAAAGTTAGATTTTTCTTCATCAACTGAATTGCATCCTTAATTCTTAGATCCGGACAATGATCCAACTCATCATAGGGGGTTCTTGGGGTGTGTAGATTTTCGCGATGCTGGTCCACCATCATATGAGATAAACCCTTCCGAGCCTGACTTTCACCAAGGTGATTCATTAGTATACTTACTGCAAGGTCAATCGCTGCAGTCCCTCCTGGGCAGGTGATCCGATTATGATCAATCACAAAAAGTTCATCAATAACAGGAATGAGATCTGGATAACGTTTAACAAATTCATTGAGATGTCTTGGGTGAACAGCACATCATTGATTTGTCAATATGCCTGCGTCTGCCAAGACAAAGACACCGACACACAAGCCTACCAATGGAATCCTGAGTTCCTCTGCTTTTCGGAGAAATTCATAGGTTTGTTTCGAAACAAATCGAATTAGTTCAGTTTGTCCTCCAACTACGACAATGTAATCGAATTCAGTTGGGTCACCATATACTTCCCATGGAGGGATGGATGGTGATCCCACAGCTGGAGGGGATCGGTTCCATAGAAGGGCCAAGGATTTTCCACATACAGTAGACTTGTTGGCTGTGATCAGATTCATCAGCGGCGTGACGCAACGTGTCTATGAAGCCAGCGAGGGAAAGAATCGTGAAGCCTGGAACTAGGACGAAACCAATCCGCAAGTCTGGCTGGATTGGCTTTCCATCAAGGTCATGGAAATTTTCATTGTATTTTTCGAGTCCGTTCATTCAGATCACTTTGTTGAAGATTCAGAATAATTTTTAAAATCTTTATAATTGAACAAATGCGACGCTTTACAGGAATTGTCGTAAATCTTCAAATATTTGTCGCATTTTTGGTTGCTAAGCAAAGTTGAACTTCATAGGATTCCCAATCTCTTTTCTCAGAACGAAATTAAGAATTCTGGAAATGTTAAACTCTTTCAAAAGGAGAGGGCATGAAGACAAGGTTTTTAAAATGGTGTTTGATGGTGATTTCTCTGTCAGCGATACCATTTGCGGGCGCTTATGCAGAGAACTGTGTCCACAAGGTCGGCGGACTAGCTCCTCTTTCAGCACCAGGATCTGTTGTTGGTGGTGAAGCAATGAGGGATGCTATGATGTTAGCAGAGAGAGATGTAAACGCTGCTGGCGGAGTGTTAGGCTGCGATCTTGAAGTTGTCATCACTGATACTGAAGGTTTGCCAGAAAAGGCGACTGCGATGATGGAGAAGTTGATTACTCAGGATCGTGTTATAGCTGTGGGCGGTGGTTATCACAGTTCTGTGGGTGTTGCTTCCAAGGATGTGGCTAATGCTCGCGGTATTCCAGTTGTGTTTGCTGAAACCTGGAATGATACAATCACAGGAGACAAGCAGAAGTATATCTTCAGAATTGCTCCTTTAAGTTCTTGGGCTTCTGGAGTAATCTGGCAATTTGCTGCCCAGGCACCGGGTGTAAAGAAGGTGGCTATCGTAACAGAGAATACTGATTATGGAATTCCTGCTGCCAAGGAGTGTGAAGTTGGTCTGGGGTCAAAGGGTATCAGTTCTGTTACTTTTGGAGTCGATATCGGAACCCAAGATTTTGCAGGTATCGTGGAACGGGTAAAGGCAGAGAACCCGGATTATATTATTGTTCTAATGACTGGTGAAGCAGGATTCAATTTTACTCAGCAAGCCGCCGATGCCGGAACTGGTCCACAAGATATTATGTTTCACGCAAATCAAGCAGGGCTAGAGAGTAAGGCTTGGTGGGAAAATGTCCCAGATGGAAAATTAGCATTCATGGCCAGAATTGGAGTGCCCGAAACAATGTATTCTGAATCTGCACTCAAATTTGCGATGGATTACAAGGAAAAGACAGGTAAGACTGGAGTAGAAAGCTTTGCACTAGAGGCCTATGACTCAATTGGTATTCTAGCCCAAGCGATCAATGAGGCAGGCTCTACCAACGGTGATGCGATTGTGAACGCCCTTGAAAACATTTCCTATGATGGGGTCCTTGGCCGAATCTACTTCCCTTATGGCTCGAAAAAAGATCCATCAACAGATGGTAAAGGAGATGAGTGGTGGCACCAGTGGCCAGATGTTGCGATTACAATGGTTCAATATCAAAAAGAGGGTGAACCATCCAATACGATGACCATTGTTTACCCAGATGCCTACAAGACGGGTGAACCTGAATACGTAGATTAATTGAGTCATTAAAGGTACAGAGCTTATTTCTCTGTACCCCCTCCTTTTTTGTCCCAAAGTACTCTGATTTATGGAATTCGCCCCAATCTTTTGGTGGACAACCCTTTGGCTGCTTTTCTGGGGGATGGTTGGTGTCATTGGAACTAGGCGGATCTATCTCGCTAGAGATCTCGATACCTCGAATACTGTGCTTATGGGCTCTTTAGTTGGAGCGTCTCTGGGGCCAATCGGTCTGCTGTTTCTATGGCTAAAGACGCCCGAAGTTAGTAAGAAACTAATGATTTTGCCGTCCTTACTGACCGTTGGCATCCTAATGACTGCCTTTGCCCTCGCTGATCCTGAAAATAACTGTGTTTCCAACAGTTCATTTGTAATGTCCCAAATCACAAATGGACTAATCATTGGGATCATCTACGGTCTGATGGCACTCGGACTCACCCTTATTTTTTCAATTCTTGGAGTTGTCAGTTTCTCCCATGGTGAATTCTACATGATTGGGGGAATGATTACCTACTACGTCACAGTGGTTTGGTTCCCTGGTATTTCTGCAGTAGTGGGTATTTTTATTGCGTGCTTAGTCACTTTTATTTTGGGTGCAGCGTTCGAACGCTTGTTTCTTACACCCATGTATGACGGTCGCATTGAACGACCCGTTGAATATGGGATTCTCGTGACTTTCGGTCTGGCCTTCACATTAATGTATTTTGTTCAGGCTGTCGCCGGCTCAAACCCAGTAAAGGCAAAGCGTTTTTTTGATTTTCCGAGAATTCGATTTCCTTCAAAAGAAGATCCCTGGCTGATCAAGACCAGTCGAGGAAATATGGAGTTATTTGATACTATTTCTATCTCTAATCCTCGATTCATCGCTGCAGTTATTTCTATTTTAGTTCTGTTGGGCCTCTTGTTCTTTCTTTACAAGACTTGGACCGGCAAGGCGCTCCGTGCAGTTAGCCAAGATCGTGAGGCT
>DPLM01000341.1:0-1355 GCA_003541985.1 Deltaproteobacteria bacterium
CCTGCTCGATGAAGAGGTCGGTTAACTTGTCCAGCAGACGCTTGCCAACGCCTTTGCCCTGCCAAGCTGCGTGTACACCCAGCCAGTCCAGCCAGCCATAGACCCAAGAACTTCGGCGTTTCTCCAGTATTGCCCCCAAAGCAAAGCCCACAATTTCTCCTGTATCGGTTTCAGCGACCCAGCAGAACTCCCCATCAGAAGTGTAGTTGTTGATGAGGTCAGTCTCGTCCCAGGTGCGGTAGAGATTGGGCCAGTCTTCAGCAGTATAGAGCTGTTCACCGAGAGCATAGACTCGATAGAGGTCCTCGAGTTCCATCTCCCGAATTTCATAACCACCAGATGCTTTAGTAGTCGATGACTTAGCTGGGATGTTCTTGGTCCGACGGATCACGGAATTTTTGCTCAACACACGACGCAGCTCCTGAGCAATCCATTGAGTGGCTTCTAGAGCCTGCGGAAGCAGATCCCGCTGGTTGATGAAACCGTGCACCATTCCCTCCCAGTTTTTTTCAATCACGTGAACTCCAGCTTCCCGGAGACGCTGGGCATAGGCGAGTCCCTCGTCACGTAGTGGGTCAAACCCAGCGACTAATAGCAGGGTCGGCGGCAAGCCTACAAGGGAGTCTGCGAAAAGCACGGAGGCTTCGGGAGTCTTCAGATCCGTTGCTTGGGGAAGATACTGTTGGATGAACCAAGTCATGGAATCTCGAGTCAGCAGATAGCCTTCTGCAAAGGACTCATAAGAGGGCTGACTCTGGGTCAGGTCAGTGACAGGGTAAATCAGAACCTGGCCTGCCAGTTTTGGAAAAGCCTGTTCTCGGGCCCGCAAAGCAACTACTGCTGCCAGATTTCCACCAGCGCTGTCTCCACCAACAACAAGCTTGAACGGATCAAGCCCTAATGACTCAGCATTCTCAGCAACCCAACAAGTAGCTGCCCAGCAATCCTCAACCCCAGCTGGAAATTGGTTTTCGGGAGCCAGGCGGTAGTCTGCTGAAATCACGATAATTTGAGCTTCCTGGCAGAGCGTCCTGCAAAGGCTATCCACCCCATCAAGGCTGCCCAACACCCAACCACCACCATGGTAGAAAACCAGTCCAGGAAATCTCTCCTTCAGACTTCCTGTAGGGCGGTAGATTCGCAAAGAAATTGATCCGTTTGGTCCATCACATGACCTTTGTTCGACCGATCCCACAGCAGGTGGATCACTTAACTGCCAGCGCCGGCTGGTTTCCTCAGAAATGCGTCGCCCTTCCTCAGGGCTTAGCGTACGAAGATCAGGAAGGTTCAGGGATGCACGAAGTTGCAGGTAGAGTTGGGCTTCAGGAGCTAATTTCATGGATTCTCAAATTTCA
>DPLM01000341.1:1672-3998 GCA_003541985.1 Deltaproteobacteria bacterium
TTTCATGGATTCTCAAATTTCATGAAAAGGCAAAGCGTAAGGATCGATCAACAATCCAATGATGATGTCTTGAGTTTGACACTAAATGAGAGGAGGAGGCCAGAGGAATTATGCATTGATTGTAATGATTTAGAAACACCTCATCGGGCCTTTGAGCTAGCTTCTTCCGAAAGGAAAAGATGTTGTTGATGAAGAATGCAAAGCAGCATATCAATTTTAGTTAAAACTTAGGAATGCAAGCAGACTTTCCAAGGAGCGCAGAAGAGGTTATTTTTAGAGGCGAGCAGAGTGAACAAAAAGGAAGAGACGCGAATGCCTCCCCCCTGTATGGTTAATAATTGTTAATTACTGTTGAGTAACGATTGTGAAGTTACGGACACCATCATACTTGGAATAGTTGTAATGCTGGCTTCCTCTATACTTCTTAACCTCAATGGTGTAGTAACCATCCTTGACAGGAATAAAGTCATTCAACATTTTCTTGTTGTTGCTACCACCCGAATCCCTAACCCACTTGTCTTTCTGTGCTTGGACCCACTCTGGATTACAAGCCGTATACTCAGCAATTGTATTAAATGCCTGTCCCCAGCACTCCATTTTGCCTGTTTTGAGCGCCCAGTTGTTGAATTCAGTCTGATCCAATGTAATTAATGTATAGTTGAAGTAGCTCCATCCTCCATGCTTGTCAACAACATCAATCTGTCGCTTATAGAAAGTTGAAGCAGGATCATTAATAGTAATAGTCGTCTTATATTGGTTAATGTGCATTCCATGCTCTTTAACCTTGTCCCCAGCAGCTACAAACAAGTAAGCGTGAGCTCTCATATTTGGCTCAGCAACTTGGAAGTTACGTGAGTTATATGAAGCTGGATTGTGACTGGAGCTTGGATTTGTATTGACATAATCTATTTCATAGTGGAAGCCAACCTTTTTGTCTACATAAACTGGCTCAGTACTATCTACTGTAATTGTGGCAGGAGCTGAAAGTTCACCTACACCAAGTGGACTTACACCTGCTACCGCATATGTATAGTCTTGTCTTTGTGTAAGGTTGTCAAAGTTTACAACAGTTCCGCCAGTAACAGTAATGTATGGTGAGTTCTCACCAACTGTATCATCTGTGGAGTAATAGACTCTGTACTCGTTAGTACCATCTACAGCATCCCAACCAACTACTACCGCGTCGCCCGTCCAATTGATAGCTGTAACATTCTCAGGAGTGCCTGGAAGTGTGTTCTTGTAAATGCTCATCATCTCATCATCTGTGAGCGCATCACCAAATATCATTAGTTCGTCAGCATAACCCTTCCATGGCTGTTGTCCGTAGCGATTCAAACCTACCTTCAAACGATTGAACTCAGTATCAATTTTGTTATGGGTTCCTACCAATGCACCATCTACATATAGTTTGGCAGTTCTGTTATCTACAGTGATGGCTAAATGTGTCCAGGTATTCAACTGTAGTTGATTTGGAGCAGTCAATTTTTGGTTGTTGCCACAGTGCTTACAAGCGAACAATTGAGGACGCATATTACCGTCTACATTCAGTTGGAAGCCTTTACCCCAGCCATCAGCTTCAAGTTCGTCATTTTCGTGTACAGCAGTTGTAGAGAACACTGAAGCCCATTTGTTCATATCTTCATCAGCGTTGACCCAAACTGAAATAGAGAAGCTACCATCAGCAACTTCAGCAACATTCTCATCTGTGAAGTCCAAATTGTATCCGTAACCGCCGTCACCATCAAAGTGTCCAGTCTTACCGTTTACACAACCATTGGAGTAAACAATTGAATCACCAGTAGCTGTCAAGTCATATGAACCCGCTGAGTCATTCAAGTTGCCCTCGAAGTTGTAGTAAGCTACAAGTCCTTCTGGGGAATATGTGGAAGGATTACAGCCAAGTGCCAATGCTGATCCTGTAAGTGGAGTACCTACTGCTTCTGTACCATCAGCAGCAACTGCCGTTACAGTGTATGTATAAGGAGTGTCTGCTACAAGTGGAGCATGAGCAAACATGATTGGATCAGCGCCATTAGCTACCTGCTGAGCGGATACGTTAACAATGTTCTCTGTTCCGTCAGCGTTCTGCCATCTCAAGTTGTAGCTCGTTGCGTTATCAACTGGGCTCCATGAAACAACAATTTTCTGCTCTTTCGGTATGAGCGTTACATTAGGAGCGTCAAGCTCAGTGCCATTGTCACTGCCATCTCCACCGTCGCCTGATCCGCCACCATCGCCAGTTCCAGTACCGCTGCCGCTATCACCACCGCCGTCAGTGCCTGTGCCACTGTCTGAGCCAGAACCATCTGTTCCAGTCCCACCGTCA
>DPLM01000341.1:4302-4533 GCA_003541985.1 Deltaproteobacteria bacterium
CTTCCGCCTGTGGAACCACCAGTAATGCCATCACCGCTGCCATCACCTGAGCCATTTCCATTGCCTGTACTTCCGGTTGATCCCGAGCCATCACTACCGCTTCCGTCTGAAGAGCCTCCCGTTGATCCTGAGCCGCCACCATCACCAGTTCCAGTACCGCTGCCGCTATCACCACCGCCGTCAGTACCAGTCCCACCGTCAGTGCCTGTGCCATCTGTTCCAGTCCCACCG
>DPLM01000341.1:4796-5272 GCA_003541985.1 Deltaproteobacteria bacterium
TGGAACCACCAGTAGTGCCATCACTGCTGCCATCACCTGAGCCATTTCCATCGCCTGTACTTCCGGTTGATCCTGAGCCATTACTACCGCTACCATCTGAGGAGCCTCCCGTTGATCCTGAGCCAGAACCATCAGAAGAACCAGAGCTGGTATCACCACCGCCGTCAGTACCAGTCCCACCGTCAGTGCTTCCGCCTGTGGAACCACCAGTAGTGCCATCACCTGAGCCATTTCCATCGCCTGTACTTCCGGTTGATCCTGAGCCATCACTACCGCTACCATCTGAGGAGCCTCCCGTTGATCCTAAGCCAGAACCAGCAGAAGAACCAGAGCCGCTATCACTACCATCTGAACCGTTTCCATCACCTGTAGTTGTACCACCATCAGATCCGGTGCTGTTATCACCGCCGTCTGTTCCAGCCCCATTGCCTGTAGTTGTACCACCATCAGATCCGGTGCTAGTACCGCTACCATCT
>DPLM01000341.1:5646-11077 GCA_003541985.1 Deltaproteobacteria bacterium
CCCCCGGCACTTCCAGAACCGTCTCCAGGTACTCGATCAGTTCCTGATCCGGATCCACCGATACTATCGGTAGGAGCTTCTGGATAGTCCTGGTCATAGACAATGGTTCCTTCTTCAATACAGCCAATGAGCATCAGACTGGTGAAGATGATGAGAAGAGCTTTCATGTTGCCTCTTTGGAAAATGGTGAACAGCATTTGTGAACAGTGGCAATAATTAAGTTTCAATAATGTTACAAAATGAAGGCATCGCTTGTCAATAATAAAATTTATATTTTATAGATGAATAATCATAAATAACTATTATAATTTAATATAAAATTTAATTTTTATTAAAAATATTAGATTTTATCTAGAATAATATATATAAATGAATGCCTTCATTTCAAATGATCGAATCAAAAATTTGGTCGATGCATAGCTTGGAAACGTCAACAAACGGCAGAGAAGACAGGGGAAAAATTTTGCTTTTTACAGGCTTTTAGGACAAATTAAGCTAAAAAAAGTAGCTGGGCTTAGCCTGGCGCAATAGCAGAAAATGTTTAATCAACCAAAATATTTCAATAAAATTACAATTTTATGAAAATTAAGGTCTAATTCATTTTGGATATTATCAAATCGAGTAGTTATGAAGATGGAAAGCAGGCAGTTAACGAACCGAGTAGAAACAATTCTCGGGAGCTATTAAAATGTCACATCAATTCTTGACCGCACCGGAGAGCAAGCCACTGATAATGTATTTCTGGAAAAATAGCGCAAAGGCAACAGGAGGAATCACAGCCATTACACCAGCTGTAATGATAGTAACATAGCTAACGTCAAGGGCGGTGGCGAACATCCCGGCGACGACAGTGCTGGTGTAGGATTTCTCGGTCTCGGTGATCAGTAGAGCGAATAAAAATTCACCCCAAGATAGCAAGAAGGCCAAAATGGCCGCTGTCGTCAGACCTGGAATTGAGAGAGGAATGATGATCTTGTTAGCGACTTGAAAGCGGTTGCAGCCGTCCATACGGGCTGCATCCTCCAACTCTGCAGGAATTGTTTTGAAGTAGGCTTGTAGTAGCCAGATCGTATAGGGCAAGACAAAGGACAAGTTGATGAAGATCAATGTCACCAAGTTGTCATGCATCCCCATTTGCTTGGCAAAGAGTACAATTGGAATGGCCAAGGATAAAGCTGGGACAAGTCTGACAACTAGTATGGAGAAGAGCAAGATGTAGCGGCCTCGGAAGTTTAGGCGTGCGATTGGGTAGGCGGCGTAGGCACCAAAGGCGACACTGAAGAAGGCAACACTCAAAGCGATGATACCACTGTTCAGGAAAGAGCTAAGGTAGATACGAGCTTGGTAGGAGGAGCTATATCCTTCGGTAGAAATAACCGATTCATCAAACAGAGCTCCATAAATAATTTCTTTATAACTAGCCAGACTCACAGGATTGGGCCACAAGGAGGCAGGAACCTGCATCAACTGTCTTTCAAGTTGTAAGCTCGCACCAATCATCCAAAGAAAGGGACCGACGAAAACTGCTAGGAAAAGTGCAGAGGCCAGGTAGAGAAGAATGTAGCGAATGGTCTGATTGCGCTTCACAATGTTTCTCCCAACTCTAGCTGATTAAGCTTGTCTAGGTAGGCTGCAATTAGAATTGCATCAGAATTGGATCTAGGTTGCGGGTCTATCTCATCCTCGAATATTGCTGCACTCATTAGGATTTGATGCTTGCTAGAAATATCTTTGTAAGATCGTTATTTCAATTCTTCACAGCACCGGAGAGCAGACCGCTGATGATGTATTTTTGGAAGAAGAGGGCAAAGATTACAGGAGGAATCACGGCAAGCACACCAGCTGCGATGATAGTGACGTAGTTGACATCAACGTCATTGGCAAACATAGCGGCAACTACTGTGCTGGTAAAGGATTGTTCGGTCTCGGTGATCAATAAGGCAAAGAGAAACTCTCCCCATGAGAGGAGAAAGGCGAGGATACCGGCAGTAGTCAAACCTGGAATAGAGAGAGGGATAATGATTTTATTGGCAACCTGGAAGCGATTACAACCATCCATCCGCGCTGCGTCCTCCAATTCGGTGGGGATTGTTTTGAAGTAGGCTTGCAGCAACCAGATCGTGTAGGGTAAAACGAATGACATGTTGATAAGGATCAGTGTCACTAGGTTGTCATTCATCCCCATTTGCTTAGCGAACAGCACTATTGGAATCGCCAGCGCTAAGGCTGGCACCAAACGAACAACCAAGATGGAGAAGAGCAAGGTGTATCGACCACGGAAGTTCAGGCGAGCAATAGGATAAGCTGCATAGGCTCCAAAGAGTACACTAAAGAAAGAAACGCTGAAGGCAATGATTCCGCTGTTGAGGAAGGAGCCAAGATACATTCTGGATTGGTAGGAGGAACTAACACCGTAGGAAGAAACAGTGGCTTCGTCGAAAAAAGCACCCATGAAGATTTCTTTGTAGCTTGCAAGGCTAAACGGATCAGGGAACCAGACAGGGGGAACTTTAACCAACTGACGCTCTAACTGGAGACTGGAGCTTACTAGCCAAAGGAAAGGTCCGATGAAAACGATCAAGAAAAGTGCAGAAGCAAGATAGAGTAATATGTAGCGAGTGAGATTGTTGCGCTTCACTGTTTTTCTCCGCGATCCAGAAATGCATAAAAGACAATCGCTATGAAAAGAGTCAATAAACCTAAAATCATGGCTAGGGCGCTACCAGTACCAAAATCAAGCTTCTTGAATGTGTTGATGTAAATACTCCAACCAAGAACGGTGGTTGACTTGCCCGGTCCTCCTGAGGTCAATACATAAATAATGTCGAATACTTTAAGTGCAAAAATAGTTTCAAAAATCAGAACGACGGTGAGTGTTGGACGAAGTATGGGCAAAGTAATGTATTGGGTACGTTTCCAGGCATTTGCTCCTTCGAGTTCTGCGGCTTCAAGAAGTGTTTTAGGGATCGTTTGTAAGCCCGCTAGAATTAGTAGTGTGGCCAGTGGGATGTTCTTCCAAGAGTAGGCGATAATAACCCAGATCATTGCGCTTGGCATTGTTGTCAACCAAGCAACATATTGATCGATGATACCCCCCATTTGAAATAGAGCGTTCATTACTCCAAAAGCTGGATGCAGCAACCACTTCCAAAGCAAAGCATTTACTACATCAGGAATAGCCCAAGGGATTAACAAAAGAGCTCTTAAAATGCCTCTGCCAGCGAAGTCTTGATTTAGTAGCAATGCCAGAAAGAAAGCTACAACAGTGATCACTGCAACCGCACTCACCGCAAAGATAAAGCTCGTTGCTAGGGAATCCCAAAACTTGTCATCTGTCAGGATTTTTTCATAATTCCGAAAGCCTGCAAACGGCCGTTTAGCTCGCTTGAGGTTGTAGCGATGAAAGCTGAGATAGATGGCGTATGCTAAGGGGACCAGAACAGTCACAGCAAGGATCAGCAGTGCTGGAGCACTGAAGATCAAAGCCAATCTTCCTTGTGGAAGATCAGAGGAGGGATTTTTAGTCATTGTAGATAGGGCATTCTGCTCGAATGCCCCCATTGCTGGTATCGAATCAAAGTGGGAATTGGAAAAATCAGTATTCCGACTTCAACTCATTCCAGTTCTCAGCCAACTCTTCGAGGATGGAATCAGCATCTCCACCATTAATAATTTCCTGAAAACCAGCCCAAGCTTCAATCTCCCAGTCTGAGAAATAGGGAACAAAGCGATAACCACGATTAATCGCGTACTTAGCTTGTTCTTGGAGCAGATCGGGATCAATCCAACCTGAAATGGAATTGCGTACGTCCTCATCTTTGTAAAGTGGGGCTGGAGAGAAGCCAAGACCAAACTCTAGGGCCCATCGTTTTGGAACATAATAGACACCTGTTGCGTCCTTGCCGCCTAAAAACTTAACTAGTTCCCAGGCCTGAGCTTTGTCCGCCTCCGATGTGATCGAATACAGGCGTACGTAGCCAATGGTGCCGCTGGTGGCATCGGCAGAACCAGGAATCAGGGCGTTCATAATGTTGCCCGCTTCATTAGATTGCTCAGAGTCGTTGAGCACTTTCATCTCATAGTCAGTTACAAGACTAAACGCTGCGGTACCAGAGCGCATGAACTGATCGATTTCGCCGTCTCCTTGACTCATAGACGCTTGGTTAATGAGGCCACTCTCGATACCATCAGCAATCCAGGCTAAAGCTTTGCGGGCCCCACTGTTAGGTTCTTGAAAGACAGGTTCCAACTTGTCATTAAAGAAACGTCCACCAAATCCTGCTGCAACAATTTCCAAAGTTCGCAAAATTGAATTTTCGTTTGCTGCCAGCCCGATTACAATGGGACTTGCCATAACACCCTTATCTTTCATGGTTTGAGCTTGTTTCATCAGCTCGTTCCACGTACTAGCCGGAGCGTTCAACCCTGCCTGTTTCATCAAACGGTCATTATAGACAAATACAGAATTTCCTGAGTAGTAGGGCAGTCCGTAAACTTCACCTTCAAAAGACATCTGATCAATGATCCCTTGAGGCAGATCTGACATGTATTCATCTACCCCTGGGAGGCCAGTCAATGGAACAATCCAGCCAGCTGAAGCCCATTCAGCTAAGAAGCTATCGCGCACATAGACCACATCAAAGTTGGTTCCAGAGGCAAAACTCGAGACCATCTTGGTGTGATATTCGTTGCTTGGGAAGGGATTGAAGGTTGCGCTCAAGCCGGACTGGCTGGAGAAACGCTCGAGATTTTCACGGACTACATCAACTTGATAGGGCCAGCCAGTTAATTCTACATCGGTATCTTGAGCAGACATGGGAGCTGCCCAACCGACCAAGGCAACCGCAGCAATCGTCAACCATTTCTTCATCATGATCTTATCCTCGTAAAGAGTATGAAAACTTGGGGAGCAGCTTCCCCCGAAAGGCTCACTTTCTTTGTAAATCAGGCTTTCATTGAAATGTATTTCTCTCCTTAGAGTCCCATTCACATTTCTGCAGCCAGCTGTCAGTGGAATTACAAAATAAATAATTTGGCTTTACCAAAATAGCTTACAGGATAGTGAGTGGAGGGAGGTATAACCAGAGAACTACTTGGTGTCAATCAAAAAACGGATTTCTTCGAAGTGATTGGCGTTTGTCAGAAAATGTCGCAAAATGGTTGTTGTCTTCATTAATCTTTAATCGACCGTCTTGAGGAAGTAAATAATGAAAGAGCAAATTCATTGGGAGCAATTAAGGTCTCCTCAACTGAAATCTCTGGCAGATGTTAATGCTATCGTAGTTGTTCCGGTTGGCTCGATGGAGCAACATGGACCACATCTCCCTGTCAAGGTAGACGCCTTACTAGCAACAGAGGTGGCCCGCCGGGCTGCGATGAAAGTTTGCACACATCAGCCAATATTGGTTACCCCGACTGTTTGGTGCGGTCT
>DPLM01000392.1:0-16698 GCA_003541985.1 Deltaproteobacteria bacterium
CCTCCAAGGTCGCGTGCTAAAGTGTTGATGTCTGCAGGAGCTGCCTTGGCTCACGCCCTTTTAAACAAACCAGCTTTTGAACGTGAGAGACATTATCAAACAATGCGGAGACTCACCAAACATGTTGGAGAAGCTGGTATTGGGGCTTTGGATGTTGCACTTTGGGACCTGGCTGGTAAATGTTGTGGTCTCTCTATTGCCCAAATGCTGGGGGGTCATCGATGGCAATTGCCTGCTTATGCGAGCACAATCCATGGAGATGAGCAACAAGATGGTTTGAGTCACCCAGAAGCCTATGCTGATTTTGCAGAAAGCTGTTTGGAACTGGGCTATCTAGGCTTCAAAATGCACGGTTGGAAAGAAGGAGATCCGAAAAGAGAGTCGGTTATGATTCGGGCAGTAGCAGAGCGAGTTGGTGGAAAAATGGAAGTTATGTATGACGCCTCATGCCATCTGAAAACTCTAACTGATGCAATTCGTGTCGGTAGGGTTTGTGATGATTATGGCCTACTCTGGTACGAAGATCCCTATGCAGATGGAGGTCTGAGCTTTTCTGGTCACAAGCTTCTCAAGGAAAAGGTTCAGACCCCCATCATGATTGGCGAGCATGTCCGCACTTTAGAGACACACACAGATTTGATGATATCAGGTGCGACAGATTTTGGTCGGGTTGATCCTGATTATGATGGAGGCATCACAGGTTGTTACAAGGCAGCGATTGCTGCTGAAGCAATGGGAATTGATGTTGAAGTTCATTCTTGTGGTCCTGCGATGCGCCAACTGATGGCTGTTCTCTCACGTAGTAACTACTATGAAGTCAATCTGGTCCATCCTGCTGCCCCAAACCCTTGGCAACTGCCAATTTATTCCAATGAGTACTCAGATGAGTTGGACTGTATCAATTCCGATGGGATGGTTGAGGTTCCCCAGTCTCCAGGTTTGGGCGTGGAATATGACTGGGATCTGATTGAAAAAACAAAAATAGAGCGTGTTATTATAAAGTAAGTATAAGCCTTGAGTTTATAGATCATTATAGTGAACCTCCAGGCCAAATCCTGGTCCGTCTGGCGGACGAACGAGTCCATATTTGTCTGGCTTAAAGGCTTCTGACGGGCATTTATTGAAAAGCCACTGATGAAACATGTGGTATTCAACTGAGTCAAGGTTCGGGAGGCTTGCTGCCAAGTGCAAACTTGCGGCGAGAAGAATTCCTGTTGAGGAAGCGTGAAGGGTGCATGGAAGATGAAACGCTGCAGCAAGATCTGCGATCCTTCGTCCTTCGGAGATACCTCCACAGGCTGCAATGTCAAATTGTACAAACTCGACTGCTCGTTGAGTGATCAGCTCACGAAATCGGTCAATGCCCGTCTCAGTCTCGTTCCCGCAGACAGGAATTGGGCTCAAGGCGTTGACCTTCGCTTGGCCACCCACATCATCTGGCGAAACAGGGGCTTCCAGCCAGTAGATTTCATATGGCTCAAAAGCATGCGCCATCTTAAGCGCTTTTGGAACATTCAGCATGTAGTTGGCATCAACCATTAGACGAGCTTTTGTTCCAATAGCGTCTCTCACTGACTTAACGCGCTGTACATCGTCTTCCAAGGGAACTCCCCCAACCTTCATCTTTATATCACTAAATCCCTGCGCCAGGTAGCCTTGCATTTCTTCAGCAAGAGCCTTCTCATCCTTTCCTTTCCCATACAAACCAGCACTGGCATAGCAAGGGACCTGATCTGTGTAGGCTCCCAGTAGCTGGTAAACTGGAGCTTGCAAGGCTTTCCCAACTAAATCCCACAGAGCAAGGTCTACTGCACTGAGAGCAATCGAGAGAATTCCTCTTCGCGCATTTAAGGCAGTTGTTTCCCAAACTTCTGCAAAGATTTTCGTTTGATAACGGGGGTCTTGTCCAATCAATCTTGGGCCAACATCATCTTCAATGGTTTGTATCAAAGCCTTTGGAGATGCCCCAGGGGTCCAGCCTTCGCCAATGCCAACTAGACCGTTATCCGTTTCGATAAAAACCAAGACAATGTCTTTTTTTGCCCAGCGTTGCTGAGAATTCCAAGAGCGGCCATCCAGTTCAAAAGCCAGATGTTTCGTCACAACTCGTTGTATTTTCATATTATCTATCTATAATTCAGTTTTTCAAAATTCTTAGCAAGATCATGAAATGAAGAAAGATTTACCAAACATACTGTGGTACTGCACAGATCAGCAACGCTACGATACAATTGGTGCCTTGAACAATCCTCACGTGATCACACCAAACATAGATCGCTTGGTTTATCGGGGTACAGCTTTCACTAAGAACTATTGCCAGTCCCCTATTTGCACTCCCAGTCGTGCGAGCTTCCTAACGGGTTGTTATCCAAATGCGATAAGAGCCCCGCGTAATGGAAATTTTACCTACGCAGATCAATATCCACTCATATCGAAAGTTCTCAGTGATCATGGATATGACTGCGGCCTGGTGGGTAAACTTCACCTAGCAAGTTGTTTTCAAAGGGTAGAGCCGAGAGTCGATGACGGATACCGTTTCTTCAAGTGGAGTCATGCACCTCGTGATGATTGGCAAGGAGACCATGACTATGCCGATTGGGTCCACCAAAAAGGGGGTATGTTAAAAGAGTTGGTGAAGGATATTCAGGGAATTCCAGTAGAGTATCACCAGACAAACTGGGCAACCGATCGAGCCATTGATTTCATTCAGGAGAAGCGTCAAGGACCTTGGTTTCTAAGCATCAATGTTTATGATCCTCATCCTCCCTTCAACCCGCCTCAGCAGTATCGTGATCTCTTTGATCCCAAAAAGATGCCTGATCCTCTATTTCGTGAGTCAGATCTTGTCCAGCAGAAGATTCTGGAGTCAATCGACTTCCAATCAAAAGTTCGACCCCCAGAGGTCTTGGATATTTGTGATCCAATCTTACCAAGAACGCCAACCGCTGACAGCGTTCGGGGAGCAGGGCCTTCACCTGGAGCTAAGGACGCTTGGACCCTCAAGGCTGCGTACTATGCGATGATTAAATTGATCGATGACCAATTCGGTCGTTTAGTGGATTACCTTGAAGCAACGGATCAACTGGAAAATACACTGATCATTTACGCTTCAGATCATGGGGAATCTCTTGGAGACCATGGTCTGATTGAAAAGGGGTGCCGTTTTTTTGATGGGCTTGTACGTGTCCCATTGATTTTTTCTTGGCCAGGGCAAGTAAAGAGCAATTTGCAAAGTGATGCGCTGGTAGAACTAATAGACATAACCCCAACCTTGTTGGAGGTATGCGGAATTGCACAACCCATGTACATGCAGGGAAAATCTCTTTGGCCGATCATTTCTGGTTCGGCCAAACCAGATTTTCACAAGTCCTATGTTCGTAGTGAATTCTTTGACGCCCTCAATCAACCCTTTCATTCACGAGCTACCATGCTGAGGGATGAGCGCTACAAGCTGGTGGTGTATCATGGATCCGGTCTTGGAGAACTCTACGACTTAGATCAGGATCCCGGAGAGTTTGATAACCTTTGGAACGACCGAGATCATTTAGCAATTAAACAACAACTAATCATCAAAAGTTTTGATGCCTCAATGGGGGCCATTGATCTGGGCCCGGAATGCATTGGCCCCATGTAGTCAAAATTTCAGTTTCTATGATACTTGGTAGATCATATGTTTTGCTCTAAGAACCTTTCACGAATGACATCTATATGATGCTGCATGGCTGTCATTGCTACATCCGGCGTACGCCTTGAAATGCCTTTCAAAATCTTTTCATGATCGCGAACCGAGCTTTGACGGTAATTCTCAGATTGTGTTTTTGAAGACCAACTGAAAAACATTTCTGCTTCTCTCAAGTTCCAGAGCCAATTGACCAAATTGGGTCCCAAGACATTTCTGGAAGATTTGGCAATGGCTAGATGGAACTGCTGATCAAATTTCTCAAACTTGGCAGCATTCTTTTTGTGTTGATCCATTAAATCAAGTAACTCCTGCAATTTTATGATGTCCTTTTTCTCCGCATTAAGCGCAGCTTTGTAGGCCAGATGTCCCTCGATTAGTCTTCTCATTTCCAGTTGATCTGAGGGACCTGGATAATGCTGCAACTTTGGACTGTTTCCCACCTCACGCGCAGTTTCTGGCAACACATAAATTCCAGAACCAATGCGGATATCTACATACCGCATCAACTCCAAAGCAATGAAAGCTTCGCGCAGAGTTGTACGACTGACGCTCATATTTTCGGCAAGTTCCCTCTCTGGGGGTAGCTTCTCACCAACAAGATACTCACCAATTTGAATGGCTTCAATTAGTTGTTGAGCAATCTGGTTGTAGCGTCGATTTGGAAGGTATTTTGGAATCTTTATTCCATTCATTAATGCAGTCCAGAAGGTACTAATGCTTCAGGGATTTGATCATTTGGCCTGGAGCGAATCATATCCTCAAATTCTTTTTTCAACTTCCTCTCTTGGTCAAATAAATTGGTAGTTTCATAAGGATCATTTTGTAGGTCGTAGAGTTCTCCGGCTCCTGAGTTCATCTCCATAGTCATCTTGTGGCGGGTTGTTCGCACAACCCGCAATTTGAGATCTAAACCCCAATTTTGCGGATTGAGATCCCATTCCCCATAGGCAAAATCTCGAGTTGCTGATGGCTGATCAATTAACGTTTTTAGACTTTGGCCGTGATGAGCTTGCTGAGGACTGACTCCAGCCCAATCCAATGCAGACGCAGCGATATCAGTATTTGAAACAGGTTCTTGTGAAATTTGCCCTGCAGGAATTCCTGGCCCCCTTAGGATCATCGCTACTCTGAGTAGTCCCTCATAGAACATCGGGCCCTTCAGCATCATCCCATGATCACCCAGCCAATCACCATGGTCTGAGGTAAACAGTACTATTGTGTTCTCAGCTAATCCCTTCTCATCCAATGCGCTTAGAATCCGGCCAACATTGTGATCAATCAATGAAATCATACCGTAGTAGTTAGAGATGGTATGTCTGAGCTGAAACTCTGTGTCGTTGTAGTTTCTAGCTCTACCATTGCGCTTCGGTAACCGATGGAGAGATTGTTCGTGATCATAGATGGCTACATCCAATTCTGGATCGACGGAGCGATCTTCCACATAGGCTTTGTGCCACCAGGGACGTTTGGACAATTCTCTTGTTCGGAAGGGGGGCAAATCCACTTCTTCAGGATGGTGTAATCGTGACCATGGTTCTGGGCAGTCAAAGGGCATGTGTGGGTCTGAGAAAGAAGCCCAGATACAGAAAGGCTTTTCATCTTTACGTTGGCCCAGATAATTGATGACTCGGTCTCCTATCCAACTGGAATGATGCCATGCGACAGGCATTGCCGAGTTCCAGGTCTGGATGGCACCAACATCAGGTGGGAGCTTAGTGCCGTAGAGAGCAAGTTTTTGCTGGCCTTGGCCATCTCTCCGTAGCCAGCGTTCGTAGTGTAGACCTTTTGGGGCACTGGCCATCTCTTTCAGTTCATGACCCAGCACCAATAACTGGGCTTCTTCAAATCCCATGTAGGGGCCGTTCCACTCATCCGAAAAATTTGGAGAGCTTTGGTGACACTCAGGAGTACCTGTTGGAAAAAAAGTGTTGTAGGAAGAGAAATGAGCTTTGCCAATAAAAGCTGTGTGGTAGCCGTTTCGACCAAGCTGACCAGCAAAGCCCGAATCTCCAGCCTCTGGAGGAAGATCGATACCATTGTCTACCACTCCATGAGTGAGTGGGTATAAGCCTGTTAGCATACTTGCACGGGCTGGCTGACACATCGCACTTGGTGTGATGCAATGTTGAAATCTTGTGCCCTCTGCCGCTAATTGGTCGATATGAGGAGTTTTAACTTTACGTCCCTCAAATCCATAACAATCACCACGATGCTGATCGGTTGTGATTATCAAAAGGTTTGGTCTGCTCATAACTGCCTAGATATTAAAGAGTGATGTATTTTTAGCACTGAACTTTTGTCAATAGTTTGCCGGATGAGTCGAATTTCAAAGATTCTGTCGTCTCATCATAGGAAGCAAGTACACCTTTTGTCTGGGCTTCCTGAAAAAGAGGTGTGGTCAGCAGCATTTCGTTGAGGTGGAGAGTGGAGCGAATCTGGGCCAATCGAACTAAGTTTAGTTCTGGCTGCCAACAAGTAGCGACTAAAGCCCTAATGACTTCCTGATCATTGGCAAGTACGATTGGTAAAAAAGCTTTTTGCGGGACTGTGGACGAAACTACATTCATGTACATCGAATGGAGATCAAGTTGGTTGGCTGTAGGCTGCGGCAGGAAGTCCGCCACACCTGTACCCAATCCGTTTTTATTGGTTGCTTCTGTCATCCGCAAAGCAGCAATTTTATGGATGAAGGGTGATGCGGGATTCTCTACACCTCGAATATCTGTTCTGCCAGAAATGTGTGGATCCAGCCCTGCTCCGGAAATATCCTTGCCGAATTCCTCAACAATTAAGGCATCTAGCTGATCAAAAGGTAAACTGGGCATTAGGCTTTTAGCCTTGCGCAAAAGTCTTTTTTCTGTTTCAAAAAAAGCCTTTGGCTGCACAGGTTCTACGTGGCAAATCTCCCTGTTGGCATTCTCAATCAGGGCGATTCCTCCCTTGATTGGTACAGACTGGATCGCTTTTTCAGCAAGCTTCGGTAAGATTTCCTGTAATCCTTTAGGCCCAATCTTGTGAACAGATCGTGCCCCTTCGGCCTTCCCCAGACCAACTGCAATCAGCTTGATCAAACCACTTTCAATTTCCCTGGGAAAGCTCGTGTGGGCTTTGACCCGGTTAATAAGTACTATCCCTGCCGCTCCAGCAGCGTTGGCATCCACGTGACAATGGATTCCCTCAGCAATCAACCCATAGTCTATTGTTTTCATGGAAGAACGGATTTCACACCCCATATTCACGTCATCAATTCCCAACTTTTTCAGTACTTCCTGCTGCCCTTGGCCTGTACCTCCTCCATGACTACCCATAGCTGGAATAATGAATGGATTGAGGTCCATTTTCTTTAACTCACTCACCACAGTTCGGGTGATCTTATCAATCTTGGCAATTCCTCGACTTCCTACAGCAATGGCGACTTCAGATCCTTTTGGGATTTGCTGGAGGTGCCGGAAGCTACTCAGAGCATCAGCTACCGTTTTCTCCAGATTTTGTAGGGCAGGAGCTTCAGGATGTTTGATTCTAACTCTGTGAAGCTGTGGTAATATAACCCCGGCTAAGTGAGGAAACTTGATTGAAGGGAAAGATGGGGACTGAGATTGGGTATCTATCATTTTCTTTTATAACCTCCACTCTGGCTGAAGAATTATTTATGGGATAAACGGCGCTTTCGCACCCAATCACCGACAATCGGCCAAAGAAGAAGGATGACAGCAAGTATGGTAAAGAAAAGCGGGAGTGGACGAGTAAAGATCGGGCTGAAATCGCCAGCAGTCATCATCAAGCCACTCCGTAGTTTTTCTTCGGCAAGCGGTGCGAGAACAAAACCGATCACAAACGGACCCAAAGGAATCTTAGCACATTCCATTAGGAAGCCCATCACTCCGAAGATTAGCATCACCCAGACATCAAACATGGTGTTGTTAAGGGCAAAAGAACCGATGACACAGAATACCATGACAACGGGTAATACAAAGCTTCTCGGCAAATACATCAATCCAGCAATGTACTTTACAGAACTTGTCATCAGCAGCCACATCAGCACATTTGCCAATAGGCAGGCTGCGATCATTCCCCAGACAATATCAGCGTTTGTTAAAAATAGAGTTGGCCCAGGTTGAATCGAATGAATCATCAAGGCGCCAATTAGGATTGCATCAATAACACTTCCCGGAATGCCCATGGCGATCAGAGGGATCAAGGCCCCACCTACCGTTGCATTGTTTGCTGCCTCAGAAGCAACAATTCCTTCTTCCGAACCTGTCCCAAATTTTTCTGGAGTTGTCGACATATTCTTGGCTGCTGTATAGGCAATTACAGAGCCAATAGAAGCTCCAATCCCAGGGAGAATTCCTACCCATGTTCCAATCAAGGATGAGCGAATCAGATTGACACCCTGATGCAAGAAATCCCTGATACTCATCAGCATTCCCTTGCTGCTCATTGCTATTCTTTCGGGAACTTGGCCGATGTCGAGGGCATCCTTAATGATCTGACTCACGGCGAAGACCCCGATTAAAACGGGTAGTAGTTTTAGCCCTCCATTTAACATGTACCAATCAAAGGTAAGGCGTGGCATTCCTGTAGCTGGATCCACTCCAGGCATCGAAATCAGCATTCCCAGAAGTCCCGAAATCAATCCCTTGGCCAAAGAACCTTCACTGACTGAGGCAATCAGGACCATTGCCATCATTATCAAAGTGAAATATTCGAAGGGACCAAATTTTGTTGCGAAAACAGATAACGGTTTGGTGATGGTAGCTAGGGTGATCCACGCGATTAATCCACCAACGAATGAAGCGGTAATGCCTAGTCCCAAAGCACGACCTGGTCTGCCGTTCCTAGCCATCGGATAGCCATCAAATGTAGTCATCACCGCTGCCGGGGTACCTGGCATTCTAAGGAGTGTCGCCGTAATTAATCCTCCACTGATTGCTCCCACATACATTGCTACTAGTAGAACGATAGCGTTGAATGGGTCCATGTAGAAAGTCAAAGGGAGTGTCAGCGCAATTAACATCGCCCCAGTCATACCAGGGATTGCCCCAACTAATATTCCCAGTGAGGTTCCAATGAAGAGCAAGAAAAAAGGCCAAGGAGTCAAAATCTGACCGGCTGCAGCAAACAAAAGTTCAAGATCCATTGCGAATCGTCAGGTTGGGAGATCGACGATGAAAACCTCTGTGAAGAGGTATTCACTAGCAAATCCAATCACGATTGCCGTGATTAGAGCAGGAAAGAATTTTTTCTTCTCAAATCTTTCAAGACCCCAAATCGTGATGACTAGAAAAAGGGTTGTCATCCAAGCGAAAGGCATCAGTCTAAAATGAAGCACCAGACTATAAATTACAGTTGCTAGCGAGATAATAAGACCTGCACGTATGGAAGGCTGTTCTTTAGTTTCTTCATTTTCTGAAAGCTGAACTGGTTTTCTCAGAGCATTTAAGATCACCAGTCCTGCACAGAAAATCACAATGAAAGCAGTCGCTTGTGGCACAGGTCCTGAACCCAAAGGCTCGAAAGATCCTGGTGGTAGATCCCGCGATTCCCAAAGAAAAACCAAGCAGATCAGAATTACCAGCAAAGAAACCCAAATCTCGAACCGCTGAAGGAGATTCATATCGATATCTCTAAATCATCATGAAACGCACCACCTCAAACATCATGAAAGTGGTGAGTCTCACTTATTTTTTTGAAGCTAGCTTGGCTACTGGCTCAATTGCGGTCCAGGTATTCTGCAGATCCTGCTGAAGATCGTTGCCACCTAAAAATAGATTGGCAAAGCCTTTACTATCCAGGAACTTCTGATAGCGGTCAGTTGATGTAGAAGCTTGAAGAGCATTTGCAAAACCTTTGATAGCTGCCTCTGGAGTCCCCTTAGGAGCAAACCACCAAGATTTGATACAGAACTCCATATCATAACCTAACTCCTTCATGGTCGGGAGTTGCGAAAGTTGTTCGAATCTTTCAGACCCTGTGTAAGCGAGCGGTTTGATCTGGGCTTCCGGATTTTCTGAACCATCTGGCATTCTGGTGAATTTGACAACCTCAGCTCCAGATAGAACAGTTGCGTTGGTTTGAGCTCCAGTCAAAGCGGTGTAGTTGGCTGTTCCTCCACCGATCTGTACAAAGCGGAACTTGGCACCTGGAGCTAACTCTTGAAGCATTACTCCTGCTAGGTGGTTGATAGCTCCTAGATTTGCTCCAAAAATGAGTGTGTCTGGGTTCGATTTAGCTGCTCCTAGAAGATCTTGCACTGAGTTGATATCAGAATCTTTCCTGACCATCGGAAAAAGACAGAATTCTCCAGTTGCAGCTACAGGTGCAAAATCTCTCCACCCAAAGTTGAGAGCACCGCTTCCCTCTCCACCCATCAATGCAATGTGAATCAAAAGAAAGGTGTGGCCATCAGGATTGGCTTCCATCACCTGCCGAGAGCCAATTGAATAGTGGCCTCCCACATTGACAATCGTGACGGGTTGGGAAAGAAGGTTGTTCTCCTTCATGGCAGCTTGGAAAACTCGGGCTGTTTGGTCAGAAGTTCCCCCAGCCTTGAAAGGAACAATTATCTTAATTGGTTTCTCTGGCCAAGCTCCCCAAACGGGAGAGGTCAAAAGGTTTAAGCCAACGAATAGTGAGATCAAAATGCGGGACATGCTTGTTATACCACTAGAGGATTAGCAATTATCCGGACCTTGAATCCTGATGGAATAACTCTCCCATCTCCAAAAACCCGGCTGAAGTAAATTGGTTGGGCCAAAAAAAAAGAATTTTTATATGGTCCAACCGTTTTTGGTTTTAATGGAAGCAGATATGAAAAGCAACCATTAATTACGTTTGACATTAATCATGAACTTATTTCAGGATTGAAGCCTTAAGCAGGGATCTGGTAAAGGAATGGCCTCCAAGTCATGTCAGCTAACTTTCTAGAAAAGCGATCCTGATAATTGAACTCTGATTGATTATTCGACTTAACTGGATTTCCCTATGTTGCATTATTTTCTTAAGGTGTCGAAAATACTATCGGTAATTATCTCGCCAAATAAAAAGACCTTCGCAGAAATCCGACCACGGTTCCTCATGTGGTCAATTCTTCGTATCGATCCACTTCCCCCTGTCAGAGATAGCTGATCTCTTGTTCTTTATACAGATTTACAGTTTTAAAATTTAGTTTTATATTAATTAACATGTGACTACTATGACATATGCTATGAAAGATAAATAGTAATTATAACTATCTCCGTGGAGCATCTATGCAAACAAGAATACCAGTTATCAAAGCACTGGAAAAAATTGGATGTGCTAGAAATACTTTGTATAAACTAATGAGTCTTCACGGAATTGAATCAACCCGAGAAGGGAATCAAAGATTTCTGCAAAAAGAAGATTATGAAAAATTGTTTGAACTCTATCAGACAACTATTAAGAGAAGAAAAAAGCAGGATAAGTCAAAAATGCCAAGACTTCCTGAGGAAGCGGGTGCTCGCTTGGAACAATTGATTGAAGTGGCATGGACAGAGAGACAACTGAACGCTCGACTTACGGAAGAGATCAAGGAATTGAAAGAGCAGATCAAGAATTTGCTGGAGCTGAATGCTGAACTGGTGAAGAGTAATCTACACCTCATTGGCTCGGTTCGGCATTCATTGGATGCCCAAAATCGACGACAACAATCTGAATCTTCTAATGTGGATATGTGATTAATACAGACATCTTTTCAGTTAAATTCAATTTAATATAGCGTTCTTATACTACAGGAACCACATGGGGAACTTTTCTTGGGCGATGCCCTATGCGTCTCGCAGAATGCCAATTTTTGCAGAAAACATGGTTGCAACTTCACAGCCGCTAGCAGCTCAGGCTGGTTTACGTATGTTACAGAATGGAGGTAATGCTGTAGATGCAGCGCTGGCTACAGCCATAACACTGACAGTGGTCGAGCCGGTGATGAATGGCATTGGCTCTGACGCTTTCTGTATCCTTTGGGATGGCGAACAGCTCCGCGGGTTGAATGCTTCAGGACGTGCACCAGCTTCCTGGACTCCAGAACGCTTTTCCGGTTTTGAGGAAATGCCTCAGCAAGGCTGGGAGGCGATCACGGTGCCTGGTTGTGTCTCAGCCTGGGTGGCATTATCCAAGCGTTTTGGCTGTCTCCACTTTGAAAAATTATTTGAACCCGCAATCCACTATGCTAAGTCTGGCTTTCAGATTGGCCCGGTCTCGGCAGGAAATTGGGAGGAATCCGTTAAGATTCTCAGTAAGTTTGAGGAATTTCGCAGAGTCTTTTTACCCAAAGGAAGAGCCCCTCGAACCGGAGAAAGGTTTCAAAACCCAGAACAGGCAAAGACGCTCCAGATAATTGCAGAAACCAATGGCGAAGCATTCTATCGAGGCGTTTTGGCTGAGCAGATCATTGCTGACTCAACACGTCACGGCGGTGCAATGAATCTTGCAGATTTGGATCAACATCAATGCGACTGGGTGGATACTATCTCTCAGGAATTCATGGGTTATGAACTGCACGAAATCCCTCCTAACAGTCAGGGTCTGGCGGCCTTAATTGCGCTGGGTATTATGAGATATCTGCCCATTCAGAGTTGGCCTGTTGATTCAGCTGAAAGTCTGCATGTCCAAATAGAAGCTATGAAACTAGCTTTGGCGGATGCCTATCGCTATTTCGCTGATCCCTCATCAATGGATGTGAATGCTGAAAATTTGCTGAATGAGGATTATCTTAAACAACGCTCCCAAATCATTGATTTAAGTAAAGCTCAGGAAATGGGTTTTGGGGTTCCCAAACCAAGCGGTACAGTGTATTTAACTGCCGCAGATCAAAACGGAATGATGGTCTCCTACATTCAGTCAAACCGCATGGGCTTCGGCTCAGGAATTGTGGTTCCAGGAACGGGCATTAGTCTGCAGAATAGGGCAGTTGATTTTAATCTTAAGGAGGGCCATCCCAATCAGGTGGGTGGTGGTAAGCGCCCTTTCCACACAATCATTCCAGCGTTTTTGATGAAGGACGGTCAGCCGGAAATGAGTTTTGGGGTGATGGGGGGACCAATGCAGGCTCAAGGACATGTACAACTTGTGCTTCGCATGCTCGTCTATGGTCAGAATCCTCAGACAGCAGTTGATGGACCACGATGGCAAGTTCTTGATGGGCTAAATGTAGCGATTGAAGAAGATTTTTCGGCTAATGTGTTGAGCCAACTGGAATCTCGGGGTCATCAACTTCAGCGTAAACCCAGGCAACCTTTCTTTGGTGGGGCTCAATTGATCTATCGTATGGAAGACGGCTATTGTGGCGCATCCGAACCCCGCAAAGAAGGGCAGGCAGTTGGCTTCTAAATAAAGTAAAATAATATTCTACATACACACAGTGTATTAAATAAATGATTTTTGAGAAATATTTAGGACAAAATTTAACTATGGTTTGGAATTGAACAAAAATCTTTTATCTCTGATGTTATTGATTGTTACAGCAATCAAAACGATTATTCCCATGATGAAAAGTTGCCAAAAATAATCCACACCTGCAATCACCAAAGCATTTGTCATCATTGATAATAATATTGCACCCATCAATGTTCCGTAAACAGTTCCTTTACCCCCAAACAAACTCGTCCCGCCAATAATTACAGCAGCAATCACGTGAATTTCCATGGAAGTGCCGATTGTTGCCTGGGTGGAATCTATCCTAGTAATCATTATCAGTCCTCCCAGAGCCACTGATAAGCCCATGAAAGAATAAACTAAAATTTCTACCAATTTGACATTTACTCCTGCAAGTCTGGCTGCCTCACGGTTCCCACCTATAGATCTAGCGTGTAAACCAAATTTTGTTTTGTTGAATAACCAAGCACCAAATAAAGCAAAAATAAGTGAAATTAAAACGGGTACAGGTATTCCAATTATGTCACCTTGACCTATCCAAGTTAAAGATTCAGGCAAACCATAATGCATTTTTCCTGCTGAGTGAACTAATGCAAGACCCCTAAGACTTACCATAATGCCCAATGTTGCTATAAAAGGAGGAATATTTATGTAAGATATTAGGTAACCAGTAAAAGCACCAAGTGTCCCTCCCATTAAAAACATCAAAAGGACTCCAAGTATTGGGTCGAGTCCATTTTTTATTAATTCAAAAGTTACTACAGTAATGAGGGCTAGCAATGAACCAACAGATAGATCTATTCCAGCTGCAGCAATTACAAAGGTCATTCCTACTGCTAATATGATATAATATGAAGCTTGTGTTAAAACATTAAGTAAATTGGTAATCGTCGCAAACTTAGGATTTATTAAAGAAAATAAGATGGCCAATATAATGACCACTATGGTTAGCCCTAACCCTTGAAAAAGCCACTTTTTGTCTGCATTACCGATCAATGAATCTGACATGTTTTTATAATTTTTAAGATAACCCAAAAGTAATTAATTTTACAACTTCTTCACGAGAGGTATTTTGTGCTTCCAATACTTTGATCAACTTTCCATTTTTCATAACAGCTATTCGATCAGATAGTTTTAAAACATGTTCAAGATTATGGCTAATTATCAAAACACTTACATTTTCTGATCTCATCTTCTCAATTAAATTAAAAACTTTACTTCCCTCCTCAACACCCAGAGCTGCCATTGGCTCGTCCATGATAACTAGTTTTACTTTTTGAAGAAGTAATCTGCTGATTGCGATCGTTTGACGCTGTCCTCCTGATAAATTTACTACTGCATCATTCAGTTTTGGCAACTTAATACTAAATTGATTTAATAAATCTCGAGTTTCGGTTCGCATCCTTTGGTAATCAAGTTGTGGAAATATTCCTAAAACCTTTTTTTGTAATTCCCGACCTAGAAAAACGTTTTCTGGCACATTTAGCGTATCAATTAATCCTAGCCCTTGATGAAGACACCCAATACCATAAAAGCCTGCTTTTTTTGGAGAATCCAATCTTACGTCTTCTCCATCAATTTCAATATGCCCACTATCGGGTAGCTGAGCACCAGCTAAAGTCTTTACAAAGGTTGATTTGCCAGCTCCATTATCTCCAACAAGTGATAAAATCTCACCTTTTCTAATTTCTAGTGTTATTTCTTCGATCGCTTTTAAGCCACCATAACTTTTTGTTAAATTCTCAACTTTTATGAAAGATTGCATGAGGATGCTTCTGTAATATTACTCATTTGTCAATTAGGACTCGTTCTAAAAGGCCTGGCAAGAGTTGTATTGGGTGCTGAAACTAGGTCTAATTATTCTTGCTAATTTGAATCAATTTTATTCCTAGTTTCAGCATTCTTACTTTAATTTATCTACCCATCTTCGGTTTTGAATATCGATTAGCGTATTCTACAATGTCTTCAGCATCTGACCACTTATCAATCATTTTGAATGGTCCAGACCAACTTTGCGGGGGAGTTTCACCTTTACTGTGTGCAACAAACGCATCGGCAACTCCGACTGCGCTATCGTCGATTGGTCGTAAAACAGATGCTGTCAACCATCCTTCCTTCATAGCTATGATTTCATCCCCAGTACCGCCAAACCCCATGGTAGCAATTTGATCAGATTTTCCTATTTGTCTTACCGCCTGTCCAGCACCTAAGCCAATCGTCGTGGAAACTCCATAGATTAAATCAAGATCGTCATGCGCTGCCAACAAATTTTGAGCCGCTTCATAAGCTTTGCTACGGTCGAAATCTGTATGTGGTCCAATTATTACCTCAATATCAGGGTATTGTTCTACAACATTTAAGAATCCTTCCATTCTCCTATCACTAGCAACTCCTGGTGCTCCTTGGAGAATTGCAATTTTACCTTTACCACCTAGGTGCATACTCGCCCACGACCCAGAAATTTTGCCTCCCAACAGGTGAGAGAATGCGACATATGTCATTGCACGTGCTTGCTCATCCTCATGTGGGTCCAGATAATTAAAAACAATCGTCGGTATTCCTGCTTTTTTTAGCTTTCTAAGTGCAGGGATGCAGGCCTCATATTCTGTTGGCCCTAGGAAAACGTAGTCTACTCCTTTGGCAATCACTGATTCTACTTGAGCCAATTGCCCTGCATGATCGACATGAGACGAAACTGCCAAAGATTGAATCTCATAATCAACTCCCAATTCATCCAAGCGACCCTGTATTGCCCAGAAGACTCTTTCCCATGCATCTGAAATATCAAATGAAGGCGAAAGATATGCTATTTTCATGGTTTCGGCCTTACTAACTTTGGGTGAAACAGTAAGACCTAGGAAAAATGCGCTCATCGCAATCATTGTAATCGCAATGAATGATTTCTGAATCATGTGTCTTTTGAACATGTGAATCTCCAATATTGGATTTGAAAGATTTTTCGATTACCTTATTAACCGAAATGATGAGTTGATTATGTCAAACAAACTTAATTTACAGTCAAGGTGTTTTTTATTTTAGTATTTGAAAACAAAATAAAAATTACTTTTCAAATTAATATATCTTGGAGTTAGATTAATCGAACGGTTTAGACAAAAGAACTAGCCTCTAAGCCTTGAAGATTTGCGAAGGCAATGTCCTCACTACGCTTGTCCAGACTACATCCTCTTGGGTAAGAATTGAGTTACACAATACTATCGTTGTTTGGCTTGCAGCTAACCTATCTGACACTGCGCTGAGGTAAAAAACTTCACCCTCAAAGAGTAGGCTCAAAAGCTATACCTTAACGGCTGGGACTCAGAGCCAGAATTCTGAGAATCATTCATGAAACGGTTTTCTGCTTGGTTTTCCAGGCCGCTGAACAGTCACTGGTGATCCAACCCAAGCCCGATCGGTCATTGAAAGCAATAAACTCTGTAACTTTTTCTCTAAAAAAAGGCCAAATACTAGGATCTAGGAAGCGATAAATTCCACTTTTGTCAAAGTGCTTGGCTTAGATTGTACCAGAAGGTCGATCAGAACTGCCTTGGGGCTTTGGAAGCTTTTGAGAGGCTCTAGCCAAGGTTGACTATGGCACAGACTTTCTCAAAACTTATGAACAGGAT
>DPLM01000392.1:16883-19300 GCA_003541985.1 Deltaproteobacteria bacterium
AGGAAGCGATAAATTCCACTTTTGGCAAAGTGCTTGGCTTAGCTTGTACGAGAGGGTCGATCAGAACTGCCTTGGGGCTTTGGAAGCATTGAGAGGCTCTAGCCAAGGTTGACTATGGCACAGATTTTCTCAAAACTTATGAACAGGATTATACTCCAATTTGGATGTCTGTTGCTGAGACTCTCGTCGGTCTTCAATCAATTCGACTTGAGGAGGTGGAACTGGCCGATTATGGAAAACCAGGCAACTACTTTAAACTGCAAATCTTACGTTGGGGCGGGCAGTATCATAATCCATCATCCAGACCCATTAAACCGATTGAGGAAATATACGATTAGCTGTTGATAAATTTATCAGTAGATGATGGAGCAGTTTCACTGTGTTATGGAGATTTCCGTCTGGAGAACTTACTATTTCACCAAACCGAATCAAAAGTTTCAGCAATTCTTAATTGGGAACTTCCCATTTTGGGACACCCCCTAGCTGATCTTGGCTTTTGTTGTATGCCCTGGCATACCTTGCCAAATAAATATGGGGGTCTTTGGGGTTGTGATCTGAATGAGCTTGCCCTGCCAACTGAGGATAATTTTATCCGTCGTTACATGGCTTTGCTTAATAAAGTATCAACTCTTCTACCCTTTTACACTGCGTTTGCTCTTTACCGATTTGCAGTAATCTTTGTAGGAATTGCAGATAGGGCCTGGGAGGGTAATGCGGCAGATCCCAGAGCAAAAACTCTTTGTACCCTGGCTGAACGGTTTGCAGTGAGAGGTCTGGAAATTTCGAAGGGAGTTCATCATGCTATCTAAAAAAACTTTCTCGAAAAAGAGACTACCAATGTATGACATTACTTGTAATGAGAACAAATGACATACTTTCTGAGTGGATAATAAAATGATTGGCAAAAACTTAATTGGCTACTCCTTTGATCCTGCTCAACTTACTGTGGAAGCTGGAAGATTGAAGTTTGTATCCAAAGCGTTAGGCTTAACGGATCCAGTGTATATTGATGTTGACGCAGCTCAATCTCAGGGTTATTCAATTTTGCTAGCCCCACCGACTTTTACATATATGCTGGAGTCAGATGCTTTGGATTTAGAGGAACTTTGAAATTTTTTTGGGCAAAATGTAAAACACTTGCTGCATGCGAAGCAAAAATTCACCTATCACCAGCCAATCTGTGCAGGTAACCAGATTACTTTTATCAAAAGTATCCAGGAAATTTTCGATAAGAAAAGTTGACGTCTGGAGTTCGTTATCTCATTTAACACGCTGACCAATCAACATGACTTCCTTTGTGTTGAGAGTCAGACTACTTACCTTCAGAAACACCTAGAGTTTTGAGAATATGCCCAAAGCTGCGGATTAGAAAGTTGGACACAAACTTTCTGTAATTACAACTGAACCGATCACAATGCATGCTCTTGCCCGGTACTGCGGTGCTTCAGGAGACCACAATCCGATCCATGTTGATTTTGATTATGTGAAAGAGGCAGGCCTAGAAGATGTTATTGCGCATGGGATGCTCTCAATGGGTAACTTCGAAAGGATGCTCACAGACTGGATCCCACAAAAAAAGATTCGCAGCTACAAAACCCGTTTTAATGCAATGACCCAAATCGGTGATACTGTCAGCTGTTTAGGTCGAGTTGCAGAAAAATGGGAGGAAGATGGCAGACGCATAGCGATGATTGAATTGTTTGTTGAAACCACGCAAGCCACAACAATTTTGGACAAGATGAGGTTTTTTTTGGATTAAATCTCTGAACTTTCACGTTTATTCAAGTTTAGTTTTCAGCGATGATTTTTTCTATTTCAACGGCATATTCCTCAAGTTTGGCTAGTCCATGTTCCCGCTGCTGTGCGGTGAGTATTTGATCAATTGCTAGTATCCTAGCTTGATAGCGGCCACGCCAATCATTTTGCTGATCTTTGGCTTGGAAATTCCGCTGCCATGCTATCAGCCATTTCTCGGCCTGTTCTTGATCTGGTTGTAGTTTCAAAAAATTGAAAAGCTCTGCTTGTGACCTTTCTCGGCGTTCCAATCGAAATTGGGTTGCATCAACTACATGTTGAGTTTTTTGCCAAATACCCTCTAAAGCTCGAAGTTGTTCCGGTGACCAATCACCGAACCATTCTTCAAGACGCTCCTGCCTTTGCTCACGGAGCTTTTCTTCTCTTTCTTCAATAGTTTTATCAAGTCGTTCAGCTATTTCCTCGTTCTCTTCTCGAAACACATTCCTTAATTCATCTACTTGATCTGGTTTCAAGTCAGCCAATAACTGGGCGGCATCTGGGCGCAATTGATTCGTTAGTCGATTCCAACTAATATCAACTTGTTCAAGCCCTTCGTGCAATTCTTCTGGATTTAATCCATCCCGAGCTTTAGCCTGGATATCTCGAAGAAAATTAAGGTA
>DPLM01000392.1:19701-21945 GCA_003541985.1 Deltaproteobacteria bacterium
TGATCGCTTGTAAGGTCAAGGTAAGAGTCTAGACTCCAGCGTGTTAGCCAGTTTAGATTGTTGTAGCCAAGATAAAGCGTATTACAGCTACCCTGTACGAGTAGTAAACCTACCAGCCAACCCACTCTGAAAATTTTGAACAGAATCATACTCTTTCAGTAATTTTGACAGAGTGGTTATTGAAGCCCTTATCATTGAGTTTGCTAAGTAGTTTATTTATTTGGATTTTAATGAAATCACATGTCAATTTTAGGAAAGATTGCAATTGGTTGACTCTATTTTGATAGTTCTAAATTGATAAAGCAAAAAAAGATTTAAGGCTTCTAATCATAACAAATTTTTTATTTTAGAAATAGTAAAAATATCATTTAAAAAATATTTTATATTCCTTCTCAATGTGTCAGGTTTATTGTTCCTCAATTCCATGTAGGTCCAATGTCAGTTTACTTAAATCACAAAGCAATTTTGCGAAATCCTAAGCTAGTCAACTAGCTTCAAAAAATTCGAATGCCTTGAGAAGCTAAATTGATGAGTGGTTAATTCTTTTGCAACACACCAGACATCAACTTATAGATTGAGACAATCGCACTATAAATTCTAAATACCAATTTGTATTCTAATTCTGCAGGATACATTCTTAGGCAACGGATCGAATTAGCAAAGTCATGTTCGATTGCTAAGAGAAGCAAATGTGTTACCGCTTCAAACTTCCTTAGAGTGAGATTATTTCGATTTGTTCATTCTAAAATTTTTCTGATAAAAATTACAAAAAGCGCAGTCGTAAACCCCTAATCAAGGTTGAAATACAACCAAAGTTGATTGATGTTTGATCAAAATAATTTGATGAAGATAGATCGCCGACACCGGCAATTTTTAATTCGGGATTTTAATTTAAATAGCCTACCTTTGTAGCACCTATATTTGCTAAGTGAAGAAACATCCCCTTCTTCAATTCAAATAAAAAAATGTGACGAATATGGCGCGTTCAAACACAACCTTAAGTCTACTTTGTTTCATTACTTCATTTTTTTGTTCAATCGCATCAGGGCAGACTAAAGAAATGCAGCAATTTGCTGATTTCAAGATGGATCGTACAGAAGTGACTATTGGAGATTTTAGAAAATTTGCCGTAGCAACAAAGTTTATTTCCAAGGCCGAAATTGAGGGTGGTGGATTTGAGTATGGCGCTGGATGGGAGCGCCGACCCGGTTGGACTTGGCAGCGACCACATGGAGTTGAAGCGAATGATCAGGAACCTGCCGTTCATTTGAACTATAGAGAAGCTCAGAGTTATTGTGAGTGGGCTGGTAAGCGGTTGCCATTAGATAAAGAATGGACTAGCGCAGCTTATCATGAGCAGAGAAAAGAGCCACCTTTGGGCTTTGAGTTTGGAAAAACCTATGACTATCCGACAGGAGATGATTCGATTGGTGCAAATTGTCTAGGAGAATGTGGTCCATCGCGCTCAGTGGATCATGGGATCAAATTGATTCGTGGAACTGGGCATACTTTAGCTGGTAACAGTAAGGCAGGGGTCAATGGGCTTTATGAAATGGGAGCCAACGTGTGGGAATGGATTTTGGGAGAAGGTGAACAAGCTCGAACTAGAGGAGGCTCTTGGTGGTATGGAGCCCGGTCAATGCACCGAAAACACTTTGCATATAAACCAAAAGATTTCTATGCGATTTACATCGGCTTCCGATGTGCCTCTTCTCTTTGAATTTTGAAAATCGTCAAGTTTTAAAACTACTAATCTCTTTATCAAATTACACAATATTTTAGCTATAATTATTGGTTGTTATTTCTATAAGTTATTAAAAGTAATAATTAAAAAAATCATATTTTGGAATATTTAGTTTTGAACATTCGTAAATTCGTCATCAAGGAATGGTATTTATGAGTCATAGATAGATCAAATGTTCTCTAACGAAATGCAGGAAATGAAATTGGATGACACAGTTACTTCTGCCAAATCCAACTCAGAAGATGCAATAGCTCTGAGAAAAGGATTGTGTCATTATTACACTCAAATCATGATTGATTGTCGGCGATCAATTGGGATTACTGCTGGATATGTCTCTAAATTACTTTGCACCGCATCTCAAGCGAGAAAGTCAATTTTAGATGGAGTAGATGCCACATATACTTGGTTAATGGTTTGGTCGAGTATAAACCTACAAACAACGAGTATGTCGGAGACAAATACGGACTGATTGCGAGACGAATGGGTCATGCTAATGTATC
>DPLM01000077.1 GCA_003541985.1 Deltaproteobacteria bacterium
TACAAAGCGCAGGGAAAACCGGTGGTACTCCCGATTCCCCTACCCTACCTGGAGCCTCTTCGTTTTCGATGATGCTCTCAAACACCTCGGGAGACTCTGAGAGCCGAGCCACCCGATAGTCATGGAAGTTGCTGTTGACCACAGCTCCATCTTTCAAGGAAATCTGTTCACAAAGTGCTGCTGAAAGCCAAAAAATTACTGATCCCTCAATTTGTTAGCGGATAATGTTGGGATTGACGTAGCATCTGCAGTCGATAGCACAATGGACTTTATGAACGCGAACGTTGCCTGCGTCAACAGAAACTTCAACAACCTGCGCCACAATACTTTTGAAGGATTCATGAAGAGCGATACCTCAAGCATGTCCTTCCGGAAGGCTTGATCCCCATCCTGCATCTTGAGCAACTTGATCCAAGACGTTTCGATGGCGAGGCTGATCTGTTAGCAATGCCAGACGATATTTCAGCGGATCACGACCTGCAAGATCAGCAGCTTTATCTTGTACACTTTCAACCGTGAAAGCATTGTGTAAATTGCCTACAGAGCGCCAAAACCCAACTCGAATACCTGGCTCAACCACCTCATAGTCCATTTCGTGGGCAGGTATCGCATATGGGAGCTGTGTTCCTCCCGTAGAAGTCACATCCCAATCGATCCAGTTCAACAGTTTGCCCACAGCTCTAGTATCTACGAGTTGCCAAGCAAACTCCGAGATAGCTGATGGCCCTGCCAATTGATGTTTCCATGACTTGGGGAATCCATTTTTATCCAGTTCAACCTGTAAGAGACTCTTGCAAGCTGAACGATAGAAATCGTGCTGAGTGTCTTCCTCTCGAGCCCAGATCAGCTTGACAGGACGACTAACCGCTTTGGGAGCCTGGACTACCTGAACTGCTTCCTCAGGCATATTGCGGACTTCCCGCCAACGTTCATCGTATTGATCACTACCGATAAAGGCAGCATCAAATGGCTCTAGCTGATCCCCGATTTTTTGACAATGTTCATCATAACCTGAGTCACCGCTGAAGTAGACTTTACTGTTCGGAGAATCTACCAACCGGGAAGCACAAAGGGTCTTTTAACTGGTTCCCGTCCGTCCAGAAAAATGTTGGGCTGGTGTGTATATAAAGCGTATTCCTTCAAATTTATGTCCTGATCACCAATCCGGATCGATGATACGCTCTGCTGGAATTTCCCAATAGGTTAGGCGTGATTTGATTCCAAGTGGGACCAAAAACTTTATTCGCTTCTCTTGAAAGAACTGGATTGAACGCATATCTAGATGATCGTAGTGTTCATGCGAAATCACCACATAGTCTATTTGAGGGAGTTCCTCTCAACCTAGTACAGCTGGTTGGAAACCGTGAACCAAAAAATTCACAGGGGCTGCAGAATTGGAGAAGACTGGATCAAACAAAAACCAGTTTGTTTTGGATATTCATCAGCAATTTGGAATGTTCCAGCCAGATGAACCGAGTCGAATCTGTAGGTCTTAAAAGAGGACTTGAGACCGGGAGGACTGACTTCTGGAAGTGGCTTGTCAGGTGCTCTGCGAAATGAGTCGATGGGAAAATACTCAAGGGTCAGTCGCCAATCGATTCGCTCGATCATTTTTTCGAGAATATCTGGGGTACGATTCTCAAAAACTTGCGTTTCCTGATTAAGGTGCGGTGATTTGCCATAACTGGATAACATTTCACCTGATAGAGTCTGCCCCAGTTGCTCCCAGATGTAACAAAAACTCAATAAGCTTATGATGACAGGAGCGATCAAAAGCAGTGAGAAAAGATTACGCATTACATATCCAAATTTACCATGCTACAAACTGACTGATCAGTCAATAATCTTCCTCACTGTGATCAACTTTCTCGAATGCAATTACAAAAACTCAGGTCGGCTGATTTTGACGATTTTCCATGGCAGGTACAGAAGAGGGCATCGCCACACTCAGGCACGCAAACATGGCTAAGAGTGCTAGAGTTCCTGCCAACAGAAATGCATTGCTAAAGGCATAACCTGCAACCCAGCCGGCCAGAAGCGCGCCCACGGCTCCAATTCCATCCATCAAAGAGAAGGCGAAGCCAAGTGCAGCCCCTTCTCTTGAACCTGCAAATTCCACTGCAGCTGCTAGAATCGCGGCTCGGACACCCTGCAATAAGGCCAATGATAGTAAAAGCATTGCCAATACAGCAAACAAATTGGAGGTCGAGTCTACTGCATAGGCTGCAAATGCAGCGACGGCCGCCCCACCATTGAAACTTAAAATCACTTTCCGACGCCCCACTCTGTCTGATAACTTTCCGACATATGGCTGAGCTAGCGCCCCAACCAAAACCATTACCGCATAGATCAACCCAGTCTCTGATGAGGACAGTCCCTTGTCTTGCTGCAAATACAGTGGAATCATACTGATCAAGGCCACCATCGCCATATGATAAGTACTCATCATTAAGACAATTCGGCGTCCTTTGGAACCAGCCCACGTTTTGATGACCACACCAAATTCACGACGATTCCATTGCATGCGACTAGTTTGAAGGGGAATGTGTTTCATCTGAATGATAAACCAAACACCCATCAGCGCAGCAGGTAGAGTGATGAGCTGTAAGGTGTTTCGCCAGTCAATCATAGTCAGTAGGAAACCCACAATTAGAGGACCAACTACTGCTGAGAGGGTCCCTCCAATCGCGTGAATTCCGAGTGCCTGAGCTCTCCGTGATGGTGTTTGTTGAACAAGAATGGACGTTGCCAAGGGGTGCCAAGCAGCATCACCACTCCCCCCAAAGGCAAGCAGAAATGCAAGAAGCCAAAATCCGGGTGCCAAAGAGGCTAGCCAATAACCAATCACCACCCACCAGAAGGTGATCATCAGCAAACGACCACGATTTAGTGTTGCATCGGCTACCAAACCCGCTGGCAAGAAGCCAAGAGCAGAACCCCACCCCTGCAAAGCCAACAGCAAACCAACCTCTGCTGTCGACAGATCCATCTCCAAGGCAATCGCAGGAGCTAAAACAACCAGAGAGACTGGAGCGATATCATTTGCAAAATGCCCAACCGAAAAGGGTAGCAGCCAGCTGCGTGGCTTGGAGATACTCATAAATGAAGAGACTATTCAAAAATTTTTGTAAGAGGCAACGGTAAACCTACAAGAAATATTTATCTACCGACGTTGGCTAAATCAAAAAAGCCCTGCATGCGAAAGTTCCCACACAAAACAAGTTTTGACCAATAAAATTTTTCATTGCGCTAACAAAACACCTTCGCTAAATTTTTTCGGTGTTGAGACATCAGATGTCTGAAGCTTCGTTGGATTTCATTTACTCATTGTTAAGCAGAGGAA
>DPLM01000276.1 GCA_003541985.1 Deltaproteobacteria bacterium
ACCTTGAGTCCACCGGCCGTCTCAGTGTTCACTTTACAAGTAATCTCAGTGAAGATCTCATTGCCTAAAGCATCTGTTTCCAGCTTCGGCGGCTTACAGGTCGCCAGCACGCTGTCATTCATGCCAAGCTCTGCACTGGTCAAGGAGATGTTGTCCACATCACCAAGGTAGAGATCCTGGGTCTCAATCAGCAACCGGGTTGTGTAGATGGTGGAGTTATCAGCAGGTGGATTCTTACGCTTTACGCTTCCACCTTCCTCACCTACTCCATCTCCATCTGTATCGGAGTAGCTGTACTTGTTGACAAGGGAGACAGAAAGCGGACCTGCTTTGTCATCACTACTAGAACTTGGACTAGATGGTATGTTCGGATCCTCATCATTTGGATCAAAGAGCCAGGGCACTCCGTCATAGTCCCCGTCAAAGACAACCTGATTAGTAGCCCCACCCACTGAGAGGACTGGAAAGTTGGGATATTGTGCCTTGTTCCCAATCACCTGTTTGCGGTAGTCGTCTCCCTGAGCCGGTGTGTTGAAACGAATGGACTGCAACTCAAGAAACATGTTGGCCATGTTATCATTTTCTGGAGCCAAACGTACCACTCGGAAGACATAGTCCGGGCAAGCTGAGCTCTTCATGTTACCGGAAAGACAGACTCCGATCAGATCATTGTGCTTCAGAGCTGTTGCAGAGGAGGCTTCGGAACTCATCGTGTAGCTGCGTTTCTGCTTGTCATAGCTCAGTTTAACAAAACTGGTTGAACCTCGTCCATCCAGACGAACTGGAATGGAGGAGGCATCATTGAAGTAGACTCCTAGATCGTTAAGAGTCTCGATGTTTTCAAAGAAGTCATCTCCTGCGTAGCGCAGGTGTACTCCTGCATCGACATTGGCAACGCTACCATCGAAATCAAAGGCAAATTTGAGCTGTTCAGAACAGGTGAGGGAAGTGCTTGAGGTACTGCTATCCGTCAAGCAGAGACCGTCTCCATACATCAGGAAGTGATTTTCAATTCCTCCTGATTTTTCTGTATCCACTGGGCCTTGCTCAAAACCAGCCTCTGGAATCTCTGCGCGCCCCTGGGCGCTGACCTTGGCAAAGGCGAGCTCAACAATGCCAATTCCTGCGTCCAAGTAGTGCAACTCGATCAGCCAGTATTCCTTGTTGCTGACCTTGAGCAGCAGCACCTGGTTTCCCAACCCACCAAAAGTGTCTGGTTGCAGCAAGAAGCTGCTGTTGCCGCTGAAGTTAGTACCCAGCAGACTACTAAGGGATTGTCCCAAGAGCGCGTGGATGCCATTGATGTTGGTGCCTTGCGTCAAGCTGAAGGTGCCACTGTTACTCTTGACAGCGGCAATGCTCATTCCAGTTCCCAGTTGCAGACTGAAAGAGCCCCCTGGGGTGCCGATGAGCATCAGGTCACGAGTCCCCTCCACACCACCGTTAACTGTATCTTCTGCTGGGAACAGCACGAAGTACTTGCCAGGTTCACTGAAGTTACTGAAGTCGAGTCCATTTGCATCCGTTGTGCTGACAGCAGCAAAGAGTCCAGCTCCTGGCAGTGGTTTGTCCTCAATGTCCGGTCCGATCACAAAGCCATCAGGACCACAGACATCAATCTGGGTAGAGAATTCATCAGCCCAGAAGAAGAGTTCTGGCAAATCATTGCGGTAGGAGTCGATCTTGAAGCGAATCGCATATTCTCGCTGAGTTGGAACTCTGCTGGCGGTGAATATGAGATTGTCTGAAGTAGAGAAACTAATGGGTGTCGTGTTGTCGGTTTCGGTCGCAGTCGCAAATTCTTGAAGCAGATTGTCATATCGTAACAGCTTGACGCTTAATCCACCTGGAGTGGAGCCATCAAACATGGCTAGTTTGCAGATAATTTGGGTGGTCGTGTTGGATGAAATGCCCACATCAGCAGCGTTAAATTCCTTGAACTCTGGCAGCACCATGCCCGTTAGTCCGCTGGTGGCCCGGGCTCCAATGAACAGTCCATTACTGCGCATCTGGCTTTGGGCAAAAGCAAAGCTCTCTCCTTCGCTAGGGCCAGTGACTGCCATCATCTTGGCAGCTACTTCTGCTACCCCAGCATCGGAGGTGAAGTTCAAGCTCTTGAAGTTCTCAATATTGGGAAAGAGCTTTCCTCCAGAATCGGTAATCAAAAGCCCCTGAGCTTTTTCAACAGCAAATTGAAGCTCTAGAAGATAGCTGATCACAAAAATCGCCTGCTTGGCGTTGAGTCTAGTTTGTCCATTGAGGGTTTTCTTTTGATTGGCAGTGCTGTAAGCATCATCTGGTAGGGCAGCAACCAGTCCTCGAGCAATAGTTGCCCGGGCATCGTTGTAAGCTGGACTCGGAGGTACGGTCTTAGTCCCTGATTTTAGGTTATATGGGAGCCCTTTGAGGAAATTTAGATAAGCTGCACGGTCTTTTGGCAGGATGGAGCCAATATCAAAGTTGTTGCTGGCATTGACCATGATCTGCTCTCTGAGAGCCTCTGCTGCAAATGGAACCCAAAAATTCTCATTGCTGTCAGTCAGATCTGCTGCTGTCGTCTTGGCATCGGTACCCAAAGGACGGGTCAGTGTTGTGATCAAGGCACTGGCATCAACTTTTGAACCGGTAGAGGGTGCTGAGTAATCTCCTGTGAAGACAGGAATGTCTTTTGAGGGCCCTGCAAAGATGATCTTTTCTTGACGCCACTCGGTGATCTTAGCGATCTGTGTAGCCACATCCTGCACCGTCACTGTCTTGTTGTCGTAGTTTACCATCCAATCCACCAACTCGGTGGAGACCAATGGCATCCCTTCCGTCAAGGCTCGCTTGAAGCGATGGAAAACTCTGACTCGATCAACCACAGCTGAGGTCAGATTGCTTTCTTGAACAATACCATTTACATCAATATTTCCACTGAGATTGTCCAGCAGAGCATCTACCTGAGTTGCCAACACTGTTGCGCTTCCCCAGCCAGTGGGAGCCACAGAGTTGTTGTCCCCTTTGATCAGGAAGTGGCGAATGGAGCGATCTCCAAAGGTTGTTGCTCCTGGAAGATCCGCATCTTCGACAGTCGGAGGAACCTTGAGTGAAACTGCGACTACAGAGGTGTTGTCCGTCCCATTGTCTGCTAAAACAACCGGGAAGCCCAAAGTTAGGAAAAAACTTCTCAAACTTTTTGCTTTGATCTTCTTAGCTTTTTCACGTAGCGCCGTTTTCTCTGCATCGGTCAGGCTAGTTGCTCCTGCAGAAACCGTGTTGGTCACGGTGCTAGCAGCGGCTTCGTTTTTCTTGGCAAATTCTCCCTTCTCTTCATCGGAGAGAGTATCACTGAGCTTGCCCTTATCCTCTACAGCCAACTTGGTAGTGTCGACCGCAACTTCTGCTGCCTCACTGGCAATTGCATTTGCTAGTTCAGCCGCAACATCTGCTGCCATGTCAACTACCAGTAGTGCTTCTGGATTGGACATGTCTGTCCCTTCTGGAACTTCAAATGTCGTCTTTGTTTTAGCTGCAGTTAATTCACTAGTGACTGAGCTCTTTATTGCATTTTCTGCATTGGCTAGGATCTCTTTCTTGGCTGCATCACTGAGTCCAGCAAGCGCAGTGATCGTCTCCTTCAGAGTCTCTTGCATTGAACTGAGCACTTGCTGAGCTATCCGCTGGACGATTGGGTCGACCCGCACCGGATTATCACTAGTTGGATCAGCCATCGCCGAAATTACCTTAGCCTTGCCATCAGTCACGTAAAGTGCGCGAACCTGCAGAGTCCCCAGCGCTTCAAAAGCTCTGATGATCTGTGCATCAGTTGATCTGTTGTTAATTCCTATAGCAGCATCTGGCAGTAGGTAGCCATAGTCTGCACTGAGATTGTCAGACGGTAGATTGATTAGGAAGTTTTTGACATCAGAGGGGGCAACATTATAAGAGCCATCAGCACCAGACTTGATTTTGGCTACCGGATACTTGAATTCTTCATCCACCAGTAGATAGAGGCTTACCAGCGATTTGACTGGTTGGTTCACAGAGACACTTGTTGCGCCTGTAGCAGCAGTGCTTCTAGCCATCACTCTGGAGGAACTGCCACTGCCAAAAGTCTGCAC
>DPLM01000171.1 GCA_003541985.1 Deltaproteobacteria bacterium
GGAAAAACTTATCAAGATATTCCTACCTGGATTCAGATGTCGATTGCAAATACTGCCAAAGTTGGAAAATTTTCAAGTGATCGTACTATTAGGGAATACGCAACCCAAATTTGGGATGTCCATCCTTTACCCCATGGAAGATGATCTATTGGCAATGAGGATAAAAATATTTGGATTTTGTTACGGCCTGATCCTTTTGGGGTGTCTCCCGACAAATGTTTGTGCACAGAGTTCAGTCCAACCAGAACTTTACACCTATCAAACTTTTGGAAATCGTGGCAGTTCCTACACAAGCATTGCCACAGGTGTCGGAATATATCTGATGGACCGTGATGATAGTGGACCACATCGATATCTGCAAAGTTTGGTGTTGTTTGTTCCACAGGCCAGTCTGGTTACTGAAAGCAAACTTGGAGATCATTTCCTGTTATCATCTGGACAAGGTATTGAAATAGTCCTACATGACCAATGGCAGGATCCTGTTGGAAAAGGAGCTCAAATTTCACTCAGGCATTTGAGATGGACTGAGGCGTCCAAAGCTAAGAAGGAAATAGGTGAGCCGGCCTCGACGACCATTTTTCACATGGGGTGGAATGGAATTATGAAGGCAATCCCAACCAATTTGGTTTGGTTTTTCGGTTTAGACGTTGCCCAGTTATTTCTTCCGAAGACTAGCTATGGGGAAATCCAGGGTGCAGTTGGCCTGCGCTTGAATTGGTGATCTTAGAAAATCCATCTCTGTCATTTCCATTTCACTTCTTTTCTCCAAATCTGTGAAGTCCATCCACAAAATCAAAGTCAAAGTTCTGCGAAAGGATGGTTCCAGGTACTCCCTTCTTGATGTCGTAGCTGTTGAAGAACCGCTTGAAATCAGGTTGTCTGTACAAGGCTTTACACTTCGCGTAGCTACAACGATGCGTACCCCAGGTCATGACAAAGAATTGGCTCTAGGTTTCCTTTGGTCGGAAGGAGTAATTAGAGATAAAGGTTCTGTTCAGTCTGTAAAAAGATCTCTAGATCCACGGTTAGAAGTTTCAGAAAATGTAATTGTTGTAGAGCTTTCATCAGGAACTCAAGTTGAATGGAGCCGCCTGAATCGAAAAGTAGATGTGCAATCTAGTTGTGGAATCTGCGGGCGTCAATCTCTTCAAAGCCTCAGGAATCTTGAAATTAATAGGCCTAAAGGAGCCATCTGGCCAAGTGATCTCTCTTTGGGAACTTTTTCGAGGAAACTTTCTAGCTCACAAGAAATTTTTCGTAAAACTGGAGGTGTCCACGCATCTGGGCTTTTCGATTACGATGGAAATTTGATTTGTTTAAGAGAGGATGTCGGTCGGCACAACGCCCTTGATAAAGTTGTTGGCTGGAGTCTAAGTCACCAAAACACCCCAACTGAGGACATGATTTTGTTGGTGAGTGGAAGAATTAGTTTCGAATTAGTACAGAAGGCACTGCTGGTGGGAATTCCAAACTTAGTTGGAATTGGAGCTCCAAGCTCCCTCGCAATTGAATTAGCTAAAGAATTTGATATGACTTTGCTTGGATTTCAGCGAGAACGTTCTGTGAACGTTTATTCTGGTGACTGGCGAATTGGTAAATCTTAAGTCTACATTTAGCATTCCACTTTTCTGATTATTCTATAGTTTAGCTTTGTAAAACAGTATATGTAAGTGAGCTGCTTTAATGAGAAGAGCTTTTGGATCACATAAATCCAAATTGATTTGATAAACAAGTTGCTTCAACTTAAGGCTCACTCTGAGAGAACGAGAGTATCTTCAGGGGCCCAACCAATCCAAAGTCGATCGCCCCGTTTCGGACAGATGGAACTTCGGCTGATGTTAGTGAGTGTTGCACATAACAAAGGACCGGCATCAGTCTTCAGGTACACATGGGTCTTGCTCCCATGGTATACCACCGCATCGATTTCCCCGGGGAAAGAAAAGTGAGATGGAGGAAGAATCTCGCTTGAGATTCTAAGCTTCTCTGGGCGAACGGCGAGGTGCAGCTCACCATTAAGTTTCTCATTGTAATAAATAGTCAGTTTGCCAAGAAGCTCGGTCTTGACTTTCAGTCGGCCACCATCTTCATGACCTTCAACAATTCCTGAAAACAAGTTCATCCGGCCAATAAAGTCTGCAACAAATTTGCAGTTTGGAGACTCATATAGTTCTCTTGGAGGCGCCACCTGTCTCACTACCCCGTTTTCCATTACAGCAATTCTGTCAGCCATCGAAAGAGCTTCATCTTGATCGTGAGTGACGATTAAAAATGTGATACCTACGGCTTTCTGCAATTTCACCAACTCCAATTGCATTGCTTCTCTAAGCTTTGCATCAAGTGCAGAGAGAGGTTCATCAAGCAGAAGAACTCTGGGGCGTTTTACTAGAGCACGGGCTAATGCAACACGCTGACGCTGTCCACCTGACAACTGATCTGGTTTGCGCGAATTATAACCATCCAATTTCACTAACGCCAAGGCATCCTTCACTCGCTCCTGAACTTCCTCAGGGGGCGCCTTTACTACTCTCAGTCCATAAGCCACATTGTCAAAAACAGTCATGTGTGGAAACACTGCATATGACTGAAATACCATATTGACGGGACGCTGGTTTGGTGGAATGTCTTTGGTCTCTTCTCCATCAATCTTGATACTACCTTCATTGGGAAACTCGAAGCCCGCAAGCATCCGTAGCAGTGTTGTCTTACCACAACCTGAAGGCCCTAGTAGGGCAAAAAACTCACCCTCATGAATAGTCAGGTTCACACCATTGACAGCATGGATATTTCCGAAGCGTTTGACGACTTGCTGAATTTGAAGGATCACTGGCCGATCAGCCATGAAATGTGTCTTCTGGTTGATTCCCATTGCGGCCTTGAAACCATAGAGCTAAGGTGGTCATAATAAGGGTAACGGCAATCAAGACTGATGAGACAGCATTAACTTCAGGCGTCACAGAGAAGCGGATCATCGAGTAGATCTTGATTGGCAAGGTAATAGTGTCTGGCCCAGAAGTGAAAAAGGTGATAACAAAATCATCTAGTGAAAGAGTAAATGCCAATAGGGCCGCAGCAATGAGACCTGGCCGCATATGAGGGATGAGGATATTTTTAAACGCTTGCCATTCTCCAGCTCCTAAGTCTTTCGCAGCCTCTTCCAATTCACGATTGAAGCTTGCCAATCGAGCACGAATTACCACTGTCACAAATGGGAAACTGAAGGAGATGTGTGCAATTGTGATTGCCGCTAGATTGAGTGGCCAATGAAGACCAGACGGCCAGCCAATACGTGAAAAGAAAGCCATCATAGCAACGCCCAGACAAATTTCGGGGATTACAATTGGTAGGGACATGAGCCCTTCGTACCCCGCTTTTCCAGGAAATCGGAATCGCCAAAGTAATATCGCAGTCATAGTTCCGAGAACTACACTGATGAGCGTGCTCAATAAAGCAATTGTCAGGGAATTAGCAAACGCTTCCACCAAGGAGGAGTTGTTCCACGCTTTTTCATAATATTTGAAAGTGAATCCTCGCCAGACGATGTTGCGACGGCTGTCGTTAAAGCTAAAGGCTACAAGTGTGATGATCGGAGCGTATAAAAAAACGAAGGTTCCAAGCAAAATCAGCTTCATCCATGTGCGTCGAGAGTAATCTAACGGGCCAATTGGGTTGTTTGAACGAAAACTCACGCAAGCCCTTTTTCATCATGATTTGTTAGAAGAGCCCTTACAGAAAGTGCGAAAAATGTTAAATACATTAGCAAAAACGAGAGTGCAGCCCCAAAAGGCCAATCGTTTGCAGATTTAAACTGGCGCTCGATCACATTTGCTATCATTTGACTGTCTGTGCCCCCCAATAGGTCCGGTGTGAGGTATGTCCCTAAAGCAGGAATGAAGGTAATAATCACACCCGAGATGATTCCAGGCAATGCAAGAGGTA
>DPLM01000119.1 GCA_003541985.1 Deltaproteobacteria bacterium
GTTCTGAAGAAGCTGATCTTATTCTTACCAAACTTCCCCCACAGAGTCTTGTGGTTAATGCCTCTGGCTTGGGCAAAGATCGGCCTGGATCTCCTCTTAGTTCCAACGCAAATTTTCCAAGCGAATGCCATATTTGGGAATTCAATTACCGTGGATCATTGGAGTTTATGCATCAGGCTCTCCGACAACAACGCAAACAGAGATTGCGTATCCACGACGGTTGGGAGTATTTTTTGGCGGGTTGGGCATATATCATTGCTGAAGTCTATCATTTTGAATTGACCGAACCGCTTTTTGCAAAGTTGCGTCAAGCAGCCCTACCTCTTCGACCAATTCACTAATTTTTCTGGAGTTACCCAATGGCAGCCTTACTACAGTTGAATGAACGGGACAACGTACGCATTGCCTTACAAAAAATGCCTGCTGGCTCCGAAGTAGAAGGGCTACGCATTTTGGACGAAATTCCCTCCGGACATAAGGTGGCCATTCAACAGATTGAAAGAGACGCAGCTATTATCAAATATGGCCAGGTGATTGGTTTTGCCAGTGAACCGATGGGTCCCGGACAGCACGTACACACCCACAACGTGATGGTGCACACCTTCGAACGTGAACACAATTTTGGTAGCCAAGTTCGTGGAACCGACTTTTTGGAAAACCCAGGAACTTTTGAAGGCTTTTACCGAGAAGATGGTCGAGTGGGAACTCGTAACTACGTTGGAATTATAACCTCTGTAAATTGCTCAGCAACCGTCGCCAAAGCAATTGCTAAAGCGTTTTCTGATGAGATGGTCCGCTCTGAATTCCCTAATGTTGATGGAGTCGTCGCTTTCACCCACGGAACAGGATGTGGACAGAACATTGATGGCCAAGGTCTGGTCATGCTACGCAGGGTCATCTCAGGTTATGCAGTTCATCCTAACATCGGTGGTGCCTTGATCCTAGGGTTGGGATGTGAAGTCAACCAGGTCTCATCACTTTTGGAAAATCAAGGACTATCTCACTCCAATCGCTTAAAAGCTGGTACCATTCAAGAGAGTGGAGGAACTCGAAAAACGATTGAGCGTGGGATTGGAATGGTCAAGGAACTGTTACAGGAAGCTAATCGATCTGAGCGTAAAACTGCTAAGGCAGAGCACCTCAGTCTGAGCCTCCAGTGTGGTGGTTCTGACGGATATTCAGGGATTACAGCGAACCCATCACTGGGAGCCGCTGCAGATTTGTTGGTGCGCCACGGTGGTAGTGCTGTCTTGAGCGAGACCCCAGAGGTTTATGGCGCAGAACATTTGCTAACAAGCCGCGCAGTTCGACCAGAGGTTGGCGAAAAACTTTTAGAGAGAATCCGTTGGTGGGAAGAATACACTGCTCGAAACGGCGGTGAAATGAACAACAATCCTTCACCCGGAAACAAAGCAGGAGGGCTGACAACCATTCTTGAAAAATCGCTGGGAGCTGTGGCTAAGGGCGGCACTTCCGACATGGTCGCAGTCTATGAATATGCTGAGCGCCAGAATACCCGAGGCTTTGCTTTCATGGATTCCCCTGGTTATGATCCTGTATCCGTGACTGGACAGGTCGCCTCTGGTTGTAACCTCGTCTGCTTCACCACAGGTCGAGGTTCTGTCTATGGTTGCAAACCAGCGCCAAGTTTAAAATTAGCAACTAACACTCAGATGTTCCAAAGAATGGAAGAGGATATGGACATCAATTGTGGGTTGATCGTAGACGGGCAATCCAGCGTTCAGGCGGTGGGTGAAAAGATCTTCACCAGGCTTTTGGAAGTGGCTTCTGGAAGTCCAACCAAGAGTGAATCATTAGGATTCGGAGACAACGAGTTTTTACCCTGGCAAATTGGTGCGGTGATGTAAGATCAACCACAATCATTCTATTTTTTTGACACGCAAGCAAAGATTTTCATGAAACGACTCCAAAACAAAAATATTCTCTTGACCGCTGCTGCCCAAGGTATTGGCCATACGTCCTTACTGCGATTTCTTGAAGAAGGTGCAACAGTCTGGGCTACTGACATCAACCTGAAGCCTCTCGAAGCTCTGAGGCACTCTGAGCAACAAGTAAAAGTACGCAAGCTGGATGTCTGCGACCCTCACGAAATCGAAAAACTAATTCAAGAAATTGGCACAATTGATGTTCTTTTTAACTGTGCGGGTTTTGTGCACAGTGGTACTATTCTAGAGTGTACCGAAGACGATTGGGACATGGCTTTTGAAATTAATGTTCGCTCCATGTATCGACTATCCAAGATCATTATCCCAAGGATGGTCTCTAACGGTGGAGGGGTCATCATCAATATGGCCTCAGTTGCCTCCAGCGTCAAAGGTATACCAAACCGCTTTGTTTATGGGACTTCCAAGGCAGCTGTCATTGGACTCACCAAAGCAATCGCAGCAGATTTCGTAAGTCAGGGTATACGCTGTAACGCTATTTGCCCAGGCACTGTAGAAACTCCATCACTCAACGAAAGAATGGTGGCACAAGGAGGTGATTTGGAACAAGTCAGGTCTGCTTTTGTTGCTCGCCAACCAATGGGGCGCATCGGCACTCCTAAAGAGATAGCGAACTTAGCAGTTTATCTAGCCTCTGATGAATCCTCTTACACTACTGGCGCCGTCTTTGCGATTGACGGTGGCATGACCATTTGAAGGAGTTAACGTGAAACTAATTCGTTACGGTGAGCTCAACCAAGAAAAACCAGGGCTTCTTGATAATTTTGGCAAGCTCAGAGACCTGTCTCAAGTTATTCCAGATTTAGCAGGAGAATACCTGCTGCCTGATTCGATACAGCGACTTTGTGAGCTTGATGTTAACGGATTGCCTGAAGTTAATGGTGATCCGCGCCTCGGACCCTGTGTAGGTCAAATTGGTAAATTCATTTGCATTGGGCTGAACTACTCTGATCACGCTGCCGAATCAGGTATGCAAGTTCCACCAGAACCCGTTATTTTTTTCAAAGCTACCAGCGCGGTCTGTGGTCCAAACGACAATCTCATCATACCGCGTGGTTCTACCAAGACTGATTGGGAGGTAGAGCTTGGGGTTGTTATTGGAAAACCATGTAAATACCTGACAGAAGAAGAAGCACTCAATCACGTTGCCGGGTATTGTGTGATACATGACGTATCTGAACGAGCATATCAATTGGAGAGGTCTGGTCAATGGGTCAAGGGGAAGAGTTGTGATACTTTCGGCCCAATCGGTCCGTGGTTAGTGACAACAGATGAGATTTCTGACCCTCAAGATCTTGGACTCTGGCTTGAGGTAGATGGTCATCGTTATCAGGACGGTACAACGAAGACAATGGTCTATGGAGTGGCATACCTCGTTGCGTATCTCAGTCAATTTTTCACCTTACAGCCTGGTGATGTTATTTCCACAGGAACACCACCAGGTGTTGGGATGGGCGTAAAACCAGATCCAGTTTACTTACGACCAGGACAAGAAGTTCGGTTAGGAGTCGATGGTTTGGGTGAGCAACTACAGATCACAGTATCGGATGAATAGAGACCATGGATGTCTTTGTTTCTACCTATCCTTTTGGAGCCGATGAACCACAAACTCGCAAGTTGCTTGATGATTCAGATTTCAGCGTAAGTTACAATGAATTAGGCCGCAAGCTAGGTATAGATGAATTGATTGAACTAGCAGGTAGAACAAGAGTTCTTCTCGCTGGTACAGAAAATTTGATGCCTTTTTTAGAGCAAAACACAAATCTTGAAATGATTTCTAGGGTGGGGATTGGTCTGGATGGGGTCCCATTGAATGAATGTAGGCGGAGGGGCATTCGTGTGAGCTTCACCCCTGACGCTGTGACCATGGCCGTTGTAGAACTGACTATTGGGCTAATGCTATCTGCGAGTCGGCATGTTGGTAATTTAGATCGCCGTCTTAGAGATGGTCAGTGGAGTCGGCCTAGTGGTCGGAGACTTGAGCATTCAGTGATTGGACTTTTTGGCTTTGGAAGGATTGGCAGTCAGGTAGCTCGTATTCTGACATCTTTTCGGCCCAAAGAAGTTCTGATACACGACACTTTGGATAAAACAGAGGAAATTCAAGCTTTGCGAAACTATGGGTTACGAATTCAGCAGGTAGCATTTGAAGAGATGATGACCAAGTCAAATCTTTTATCGATCCATGTACCTCTTTACAAAAAAACCTGGCATCGGAT
>DPLM01000334.1:0-1945 GCA_003541985.1 Deltaproteobacteria bacterium
CTCCGTCTGGTAAAGGCTTATTGTTTTTTCTTATAGTAACATTTGTGGTTTAAGAGATTTTCTAGGAGTGTCCTTATTTTATTCTCACTCATCCACTTTGTAGAGAAGAAGTTCGTTCAATGAGGCTAGAGAGATTTGTTATAACTGATTTTTAACGAATTTTTCTTCAGACAAATATCTTAAGAAACACAACTCCAAATCTTTCCGCTCCTTATCAACGACGGCAAACCGAGTGAGTGTCCCAACTCCTACCCTTGACAACCAAAGCTTGTCTAAATGTCCTCTCGTGGAAAAGTCCTTGCCTTTGCGCTGCTCTACGAGAATTGATGTTGATAGCATTGCACTTCCATCCATATTGGTGGTAGCCATTTTCAAAGGCTAATTTCATCATCAGGGACATAGCCTCTATCGCTTTCTTGGGTTTTCTTCAGTGAGAGGGAGCAATTGAGATGTCCAACTTCGATTGTTCCCCATTGGGGATTAATTCTCAGAAAACTAGCAACACCTGCGGCTTTTCCAGTGGCCTTGTTGAGTATTGCAAAGAAAACAGGATCTGTTCCATTTTCAAACAAACGAAGCCAATTCAAATAGTCTGATTGGGTTGAAAACGGTCCATAGGGCAGATAAGTCCAATTGTATCCGTATTGATCCAGTTGATAGGCTTCGTAAAGCTCTGCTGCAGACTTCGCAACAAAGAGTAGCTCGATCATCACTAACTTCCCTTCCAGTTCAATTTCAAAAGGATGTAGAGGAATCACCAATCTGTCTTCGATTTCACCAAACGACAAATTTGATGACGCTTCTCCTCACCTAGAAAAATTGGCGTATGTGGCTAGAAGAAAGAGGATAGAAACCTATGCCGGACTGCCTGACTTGCTAAAAAAGATTCTTTGTGATGCCCTCTGGAACACAGCGGATGGATCTGGTAGCCTTTTTAGGAAGATGCCCTGTAGCGGTGTTCATCGTTGGTGGATCAACTGTGCTTATCTTTCAGAATCAGTGTTGCTCGAAAGGCCGGTTGCTTGGATCAGGCGAAAGAAGTTCTGGTAAGGGGTCCGCTGGCCTACTAACTTCAGGCAAGGGTTCTTGTTCACCTGAGCAAGTCAGAATCACAGTTCGAGGACTATAAACTCCCAGAGTGACGAATGTGAGCACACCTTGATCAAGAGAAGTAAAGAAGTGAGATTCGTAAAGTCTGCCTTGGGCACAATAATGATCAGCCTCAATTTGCCAATTACCAACAAATCCCCAGAACCAGAAATTTCTTTCCAGTCGGTGTTGCCTTGGAGAAAAACTTTCTGAAGGATATTGTAGGCGTACATGGCATCCCCCAAGTGCTATTAGTCCAATTAGAGTCAATGCTGCCCATTTCATAATACTGAAACTCACTTCAAAGATTCCAAAATTGTGATTCATGAAGGACATTACCTCGGTAGAGCAATCTTCCACAAAAGGGTTGCACCTGAAATACCATCGGGGTGAACAGTCGGTCTCCCTCCCACATCGGCAGGGAAATCAGTTCTTTCTTAGAAACCCAGGCAAGGGTACCTTCCGGACAATCTTCTCGCAAGGCACCCTGAAAACTGTTCGAATAAAAGATAAAAACGTGCCACTCATCACCAAAGGGAGAATCCCCAAGGTCCGGGAAACTCAACAATCCTTGAAGGCGCAGATTGGTTAGCTCTAGCCCAGTTTCTTCAATCACTTCCCGACGAGCAGCATTATGCGGTGGTTCATTGGCTTCTATTTTGCCACCGGGAGCCAGCCAAAAACCTTGATGTTCATCTCGTTTCTGACGGTGAATCATCAAAATCTGCTCATCTTTTTCTATGTAAACCAATACTCCCAAACGCATTATCACACCAAATGGAAAAAAAACTCAGACTTAGTAATGAAGACATTCAAGCATTGCTCAAGGGAGTCTCTGTCGGCAGCAATAAAGAAA
>DPLM01000334.1:2248-5842 GCA_003541985.1 Deltaproteobacteria bacterium
CCCTGTCGACAGCAATAAAGAAATGCAAGTTGCCGACGACATTGTCCCTTTCGACCTGGCTCGTAAAAACCGCATAATACGCGGTCATCTCCCTGGATTGGATAACGTTCACGATCGCTTTGCCCGTTCTCTGCAGCAAACCCTCTCTAATCACCTGCGACGAAGCTTTCGGATCGTGCGGCGCACCGCGGAATTAGTGAACTACAAAGACTATATCGAAGGTATTAGCTACCCCACATCATTGAGCATGTTTCATTTACCACCATTACGTGGAACAGCTTTACTCGGAATGGAGCAGCGACTGATCCATTGTTTCATTGACTTAATGTTTGGAGGAGATGGACGCCTTCAGGTACGTGATGTAGAACGAGAATTTACCCGTATCGAATCTCAAGTTGTAGCCAAGATTGTCCACAGTGCCTTGATTGATCTGCGCAATGCCTGGCAGACCATTGTCCCCCTGAAAATGCGTTTTGATCGTACAGAAAATAATGCTCGCTTGGCCCAAGCTGCCAGTGATGAAGAAATCGTTGTTTACACCACTTTTGACGTGGAGTTACATCGCCTGCCAATGACGATGACCATTTGCCTACCCTACAACATGCTTGATCCCATCCGGAGTAGGTTGGACGGTGGCGCTGTCAATGCTGATACCGAACCAAGTCCGGTTAATCACGCTCGATTGGAGGCCCACTTACGAGGGTCTAAAGTGGAAGTTCGGGTACCTCTAGGGAGTACGCAGGTTTCACTGCGACGCTTTTTGAACCTACGAGTTGGTGATCATCTGCAGTTGGAACAGTCCAAAGATGATGCCCTTGAGGGCTACGTACAGAACGTCTTGAAATTTCGGGGATTTCAGGGAGCGTATCGAGGACGCCGAGCAATCCGGATTCAAGAGTTCGTTGAGCCAAAACCTGGTTATCAGGATCTGTTCGATTTACCTTCGGAAGAAGGTCCTGTAAATTAGGTTGGTCTAGGAAGGGAATCTAAATTTTTGAAGTAGATTAATCGTTCTGAGACTTGCGTCTACTCTCTAATAGTTTTACCCCCTGCTCGCGGCTCTGATCGACTCGATGGCGCAAATCCTTGCCAGTCCGAAAGACAGGGAGCTTCTTTGGGGGAACACGGACAGATTCTCCCGTTCGAGGGTTGCGGCCTAGGTACGCTTCGTAGTGTTTGACCGTGAATGAACCAAATCCTCGAATTTCAACTTTATCACCTTCGGATAAAGCCTCTTTGATGCTGTCAAAAAAGATGCGTACGACCTTGTCAGCTGTCTTTATTGGACAATCGGTCTTCTCAGTAAGTGTGTTGATCATCTGTGACTTGTTCATGTGTATTGTCTCTCGAGAGTTTGGAGAGGAAGTTCAATTTTTTTGAATCTACAACCTAAGGCAATGATTTAAAATTGCAAGCACATGATTCAATAGATTATTTTCTTTAGATTCTGGCTAGTGAAAACAATTTTCGCAATAATCTTGCATAAATTGCAGGTTATATTTTTTATAGATCCTCTTTGGGCTGGTGCCCCACTGTTAATTCGATGAGCGAACCACTCTGGGACTTTGCGCCCCCGCCAAGTAGTAATCTTAGAGATCGAGAGGTTTCTCAGCATGGCAGTCGACTTTCAAATAAGCGAATTGCCCTGATTATTTCCGGAAGTATCGCGTCCTACCGCAGCCCTGATTTAGTACGCGATCTGCGTCGTGAAGGTGCAGAAGTTCAGGTCTTTGCAACGGCAGATGCCTTGCGCTACGTTGCTCGGGAAGCTCTCGAATGGACATCCCTCAACCCCGTGTTAACGGAATCAAGTCCGAACGCATCGCATTTGAGTGACAACTCTCCCTTTTCCGCCTATCTCGTTGCTCCGGCCACCTACAACTTACTGAATAAGTTTGCCTGTGGCATTGCAGACGACCTGCCCACAGCATTGCTTGCATCTGCCCTAGGTCGTGCTGAGCGTGCAAAGACTCCAATCCTTGTTGTTCCCACCATGCACGGTTCAATGCACAACAAGATCCTACAGGAATCCTTGAGTCGGTTGAATGATCATGGAGTGACAGTAGTCCCACCCCGTCAGGAAAATGGTAAAAACAATTTGCCAGGAAACGAGTTTTTAGTGGGGCAACTGATTCGCTCGCTTAGTGCAGGAACTCTCAAAGGTCACCAACTGATGATCACTGGAGGACCAACCCCGGTCTGGATAGATCATATCCGCCTATTCACCAATCGCTTTACTGGTGCATTATCCATCGAAATTGCCAAACAGGCTTGGTTTGAACAGGCTACAATTCAATTGATCCTCGGACAAGGAAGCATGAAAACACCAAGCTATTTGCCTCATCAACGTGTAGTGGACTTTAGTAGCTACCGTGAAAAAGTGCTTTCAGGGTTGGGTGAGGGATTGATTGACACAGCCATTTTCAGTGCAGCTGTTGCAGATTATCAGCCTACTCATGTGCATCCAGGCAAGTTGCCCAGTGGCCAGCAACTCACACTATCCTTTGAACAAACTCCCAAAGTGATTCGTGAGGTACGAGCTGCTTACCCTAAGCTCAAAATGGTAGCCTTCAAGTACGAGGAAAATCACACTCATGAAGAATTGATGGTGATCGCCCGGCAGCGTGCAAAGAAATATCAATTGGTTGTGGCCAACCGTGGAGAGGAATTTATCGAATATGGAGATCAGGTAGCGTGGTTGGTGGAACAAGATAAGTCGGAAGAACAGATGATCAGCAAACCAGCTATCGCCAAGGCAGTGCTCGATCGTGTAGCGAGTTGGGTGTGAATGTCAATCACCTCTCCACCATGCGTTTTTCGCAGTGGCGCCCCATCGGTGTCTGCGACAATGCCCCTGATGGTGAGCGCAAAGCGCGGATGTTTGCCCAGGATGACTTGGAGAAAGTGCTCACCCCAGGACTAGGACGCAACAATTGGGAAGATTCCTTGGAGCTACGAAAGATTATCGAACGCTATGCTAAGGATGTAGCCAGGCTTTCGCCCAAAGCAAAGGTGCTCAAACGTCCAAAGGTTGCTGAAATCAAGTTGGTTGGGATGGAGTTACGCTTTGCTCCGACGCCCGGTCTCAACAAGGAGTCCATCGAAGGGCAGGTACAGCTTTTTGAGGTATCCTTTGAGGAGGAAGAGCTTCCTCCTCCAATGAAATGGCCTTTGGGCTGGATTGCGGTGATTGGAGCATTGCTACTGATTCTCTCAGGAATGCTCATTGCGATTCCACTTCTGCAAGAGAATGGCAGTAAATCAGCTGCTTCGCAGGATGTTTTGTGTGGGACAGGCAGGGCTTCGATGACCTATAAGTCTCATCTACAGCAAATGCTTCGCGAGCTAGAACTATATGCCCGCTCCACACCCACCGGACGCAATATGAGCTACAGTCGCAGCGCCTGTGAGGATCCATCTGGAAATGTACCCAAAGATGAAGCTTCTTTGCTCAGATGTGTACTACAACTACAACGCACCGATAGTGCTTTTCTTCGAACCCGCACTAGCGAACGCGCTCAATTCTGCGTGAACCAGATCTGTGCGAATAGACTACCTAAACACCAAGCATTTTGCAGGCAGTTCTAACGTGAA
>DPLM01000293.1 GCA_003541985.1 Deltaproteobacteria bacterium
GTAAGATATTCAAAGGTACGAGAGGATGAGCTATTCGGTGAGCTAATCAGCGCAGTTCATTATAAAGATGGGAAGATCATCAAAAACGAAACAATTCGGGAAGAAATTGCTAATGACCCCAGTGAAGGCGAAGACTGGAATTGGGAAGACTATAAGTGACTTGTGAGAGTTGAGTAGGAGAACTAGGCAATCCAAAAGAGGCTGATCTGGTATTTATTAGTTGTGTATGAATCGCCAACCTGAAATCGTGAGAATCTATGCTGATTGGGCGTCAATCAAACAAGGTAAAATATGAGAATTCTTTTTTTGGTTATTTTCAGTGCATTGTTCTCATCTGGATGCCTTGGGAAAATTACGCCGCTCCAAACAACTAGAGAAGAATCTTCAAAGTATTGCGAGAAATTAAAGGGTTGCTGAAAAAATAATTTGGAAGATAGCGACCAGTGAAGTTCAGGGTTCTAGGTAGCGATCCTGCTGGGGGTCACTCTGTGGGCTTAGTACTGATTCTCAATTTGCCGTCTAATTTCCAAAGAGCATGCTGAGCTTCTGGACCTGTACCAGAGGGAATCTCAACTTTCATATCCTCAAAGTGATAAGTGATTTCAGCTTTTTTTTCCGTTAGTGCCTCATAAAGCCCAATTGCTAGTTCAGGCCAGGTACTGGTGTGTTCAGACATAAGCCACTCAGGTTGGATGATTTTTTTAATTATTTTTGTCATTTTTGCAAATGATGTCTTGGAAGAGCGCCACTGGTCTCATTGAACCAGTAGCGACTCATTTGCTCTGATGGGAAGTTAGCTCTTAGGGAGAATTACTGCATCAATGACATGAATCACACCATTATCCGCTTCCACGTCAGCTGCAGTCACGTTGGCTCCGTCTACACTCACCTTGCCATATGAAAGTTTGATAGAGACTTGTTGTCCGTTAACCGTTTTGACCATTTGACTTGGCTTAATGTCCTTGGACATTACTTTGCCAGGGATAACGTGATAGGTGAGAATTGAGATTAGTTTGTCTTTGTTCTCAGGCTTTAAAAGACTTTCGACTGTGCCGTCAGGCAACTTGGCGAACGCTTCATCTGTTGGTGCAAAGACTGTAAACGGCCCTTTGCCAGCTAAAGTTTCTACCAATCCTGCAGCTTTCACTGCTACTACCAGAGTTTTGAAGGCATCGTTAGCTGCTGCCGTTTCAACCAGATTTTTCATATGGCCACCAGCCATAGCGATTCCACCACTTATGATTAGTATGGAAATCACCAGCAAAGACTTTTTCATGGGAATAATCCTGTAGAATGATTATTGGAACAAGATGTCTGAATATAACATCACAGAAAGTCATAAATTCCGAAAATTATGCCAATGAGAAAAAAATTAAATAACTGATATAAAATAATAAAATATAATTTTGACCGACACTAATCTTCATGAAAAAAGAGATGTTTAGCTTTTCTTAATTTATGTACTTCCTTTCTCTTTTTATTGCTTCAAAAACATGTTCCACCGAGCTAAATAACAACTTTAGTTCCGAGGTCCAACACGTAGTCTCTCTGCGTTTTGGACTTGCCGGAATTCTCTATCCTCCGCTACAGAAGCGTTTAATTCAGTAAACTCTGCTCTTAGCAGCTCCTACCCCCCGTGAGTGGGAAATGAATGTACTCCAGACAGCAGAGGCCTAATTTTGTGCCCCCACCCCTTTTATACTTCCAAGAATTTATTAAGAAAATCCCAACTTGGTTGCTCTTACCTGAGAATGATCACAGTCTCGTCAGTCTTGGGTTATTAAAGGGTTTTGCTTGGTTTTGACGGAACAACGATATAGCGTTGTGAAACATTGTGAACGCCAATAAGTGGTTTCCAAAATAAAGAAAATTGGTTCGATTTCGAGGTACTGACAACTCAATTTGTTGGCAAAAGTTTGTTTTACTCATTTACAAACCATATTCTTTAGTCATTTCATGCTTCTGCCACAAAAATATTGCTCTCAATTTAGTGCTACTTAGATGATGGTGACTTTTGTGACTTTTCGTTAGCCTTCGTGGAGTTATCCCAGTGAATTCCGAGGAATCCACATTTTTCCAAGATCAGCAAAATCGTGAGATTACTCTGGCCAACATGGCCTCCTATTATCGGGTTTTGTTGGAGAATATACCGGATGCTCTATTTGTCCTGAATACCGAGTGGAAGATCACCTTTGCCAATACCTGGGCCGAGGAAATTTTTGGCTATAGCCGGGAAGATCTAGATCTGCGGAGCCTTGCTGACCTGCTGATCCAGCCACCACAAGCAATGCCAAAGATTCAGGAAATCACACTATTGCCCCCAGATGGTCAGGGGCGGAGTGTTGAGTGTTTTGCAAGACATCAGTCTGGAAACGTTCTTCCAGTAGAAATCAGTGCTGTTCGCTCCCAGACCAGTCAGGGTACGATGATCATGGTTTCCATGCGGGAAATCAGCGCTCGAAAGCAGGCTGAGCAGACTATGCGCAAACTCTCACATGCGGTTCGCTTCAGCTCGGCGATGACGATCATTGCGGATCGTAACGGTTGTATTGAATATGTGAACCGGAAGTTCATTGAAGTAACCGGTTTTGCTGAGGAAGATGTTTGTGGTCAGCAGATGGTGCAATTCTATCGGAAAGACTCGACAAACAATGCGTATGAAGAACTCTGGGAGACAGTCACTGCAGGACAAGAATGGCAAGGAGAACTTCAGGCTCGTCACAAAAACAATCAGGATTACTGGGCAAGAATGTTAGTGGCTCCTGTGCTGGAGGACAACGGAGATCTTAGCAGTGTGGTTGTGATGCAGGAAGATATCACGGTCCAGAAGCAGTATGAGCGAAGTCTGCACGAAGCGATTGAAGCGGCCAAGGCCGCCAATGCGGCCAAGAGCGAGTTTCTTGCCAATATGAGTCATGAAATCCGCACACCGTTGAATGCAGTCATTGGGCTCGCTCAACTGTGTATTCAAACCCGTCTAAATCCACAACAACGTGACTATCTAGACAAGATTGCGAGTTCAGCGCAGTCACTGCTTAGTATCATCAACGACATTCTTGACTTCTCTAAAATTGAAGCCAATAAGCTGGAGTTGGAAGAAACAAACTTCAGCCTCGACTCAGTATTCAAGAATGTCTCAACGATGCTCTCGATCCGAGCGTTGGAAAAGAATATTGAGTTACTTTTCGACGTGCCACCAAGTCTCCCAGAACAGTTGGTTGGGGATCCCTTGCGACTTGGTCAGATCCTGACAAACCTGGCCAACAATGCAGTAAAGTTCACCGAACGAGGTGAGGTTGTCATTGCCGTTGAAGAAGTGGAGCGCGCAACAGATATCATCAGGTTACGCTTTGTAGTTCGGGACACTGGTATTGGTATTCCCGCAGAGCAGCTGTCTCAGTTGTTCCGATCCTTCACTCAGGTCGATTCGTCGACTACTCGGAAATATGGTGGTACAGGGCTGGGTCTAGCGATCTGTAAGCGACTCGTGGAGACAATGGGAGGAGAGATTGTTGTACAGAGTACAGTACACCAAGGCACTTCGTTTTCTTTTGAGTTGAGTCTGAGAACGGCTTCTTCCCGTCCGGTTTCCCACCAGATGATTGCTAACTGCAGAAATCTGCGTGCTCTCATTGTGGATGATAATCGGACATCGTGCCAGATCCTGGAGCAACAACTACGGGCCTTGGAGCTACAAACTGAGGCTGTACATTCTGGTGAAGAGGCTCTACTAAGAGTAGGGCGGGGAGCTTTTGATTTGGTGTTGATCGACTGGCGTCTCGGTGGAGGGATGGATGGTATTCGTACAGCTAAACTGATTGGGAGCGAGTTGGAGTTGGAAAAGTTGCCAAAGATCCTGCTGATAACGGCCTACGGTCGCGATGACCTTTGGCCTCGGGCGCAGCAGGCGGGGGTTGGTGGGATGTTGATCAAGCCGATTCAAAAGCTAGCCCTGTATACAGCTCTCAACAACGTACTCCAGCCGGATGCAGAACTTGGTGGCACAGATTTTTTCCAAAGTAATAAGATAGCAGAGCCAGAACTCAGCAAAATTCGTGGATCAAAAATTCTATTAGTTGAGGATAATGAACTTAATCAGCAACTGGCTACCGAACTGCTTCGCCAGCGTAATTTCGTGGTAGATGTCGCTCCGAATGGCCAGGAGGCTCTCAATGTTCTACGACGCCAGTCCTATGATC
>DPLM01000211.1 GCA_003541985.1 Deltaproteobacteria bacterium
ATTACTTTGAATTTTGGTCTGGTTTCTTTGCTATTTAGAAATTAAAAGCTAAAAGCCAATTTAATTGATTACTTTAACAATCCTCCAACATACTGAGGTAGCCTTGCATTGGAAGAATAACCCGGTAGAGAAAATTAAAGCTTGGGAGTCAGATTTGGCTGACAACCATCAAAAATTTATCAAAGCCAACCTCAGATTGGATCTAACCCGGGGGAAACCTGCGATTGAGCAGCTAGCTTTAGCAGATGGACTTGATGGAATATTGAGGGGTAACTACTTGGCTTCAGATGGTACAGACACTCGTAATTATGGTGGATTAACAGGTTTGCCAGAAGCAAGAAATATGGGCGCAGAGTGGCTCGGCTTACCTCAAGAAGAAGTCCTTGTCAGTGGCAATAGTTCCCTATCAATAATGTACCAAATACTACATGTGGGTGCTCATTACGGTTTTGGCAATACACCTTGGCTACAACAATCGACTCCCCCAGAATTCTTAGCCGTTGTTCCAGGCTATGACCGACATTTTGCAATCTGTGAGAAGTTGGGAATCAAGATGGTGAACATCCCTATGAAAGCGGACGGACCAGACATGGAGATGGTTGAAGCTCAGGTTAGACGTTCTCAAGTCAAAGGGATATGGTGCGTTCCGAAATATTCGAATCCAACTGGCAATATCTATGGTGCCGAAGTTGTAGAACGAATTTCCCGTTTAGGGAATCAGGCAGCATCAGATTTTCGAATTATGTGGGATAACGCTTACGCAATACACGATCATTATGAGAACGCTTCCGAGCTAACAAACCTGATGGAGCTTTGTCGACTGAATGGCACACAGGACAGCGTCTTTCTATTTGGTTCTACTTCAAAAGTTACCTTAGCCGGGGCAGGGATTTCATTTCTTGGCGGGTCGAAAGCTAATATCAAGCATTTCATTGAACAGATGGCCTATTGGACAATCGGACCGGACAAGGTGAATCAATTGCGTCATACCAGGTTTTTACCTGATTTTGCAGCAGCCAAGAAGCACATGAAGCAGCACGCTGAGATCATACGCCCCAAGTTTGAATTAGTCCTCAGAAAACTAGATGAATCACTAAGAATTAAGGAGATGGGCAACTGGATCAGTCCGGAAGGAGGCTATTTTATTTCCTTTGATTCCCTCCCAGACCATGCAAAGGAGATTGTCAGACTTGCCGGTGAAGCTGGCGTGAAAATAACCCCAGCCGGCTCGACTTTTCCATATAGGTTTGATCCTGAAGATAAAAACATCAGACTTTCGCCAACATACCCGTCGATTGAAGATTTGTCGATGGCGATGGATGTCTTTGTCAACTGTGTCCAACTGGCAACCATCAGAAAGCACCTCGGTGAATAGCGACTTTAAAAAATCCTCAGAACTCGCTTTAAGACCGCAAAGTTGAGAGCATTTCTTACAGAGCCTGTTGAATAAAATTCAATAGAACTGCCAATTCAGGGGGACTCTATTGGAGCTGTATTACCCAATCCCAAACTAATTACCTTGCTCGATCTTTACTGTGATTCAAACTATCTGCTAATCGAGACAACTTCCCTTAATTATGGCTAATCCCCGTAGCCATAACTTCCTGAGACGAATTTACTTTGAGCTATTTTTGCCGATCAAAGTTCTGATGGTTTGCATGATTGATTGGCTAAGTTGCCCATCAACCCGGTTTGTATTCACGATTGGCCTCTGGATCCTCCCATGAGAAAGGTAGATTTTCTAACTCTGTCCACAAGCTTTCTGGCAATTCAATATTCACCCAATCCAGTGTTTGTTGAACCCTAGATGGCTTGGTAACACCTGCAACTGTGGAGGTTATTCTTGGATCTCTGACAGAGAATTGAAGAGCTAGTGCACCTATCGGGACATGGTACCTTGAGCAAATTTCCTCCAAAGCCATCACTGGTTCTAAAGACTTTGTTGTTGCATCTTGGTAGGCAATTCTCGGCATAACAGCACTGCCTTTAGCAAGTATTCCTGAAGCATATGGCGCTGCATTTAGAATAGCAATACCTCGTTCATGAGCTTTTGTGAATACACTGTCGGCTGATTTATTAATAATATTCCATCGGTTGTGGTTCATTAGTGCATCGAAGGGCCAATCCCAAAGAATCGATTCCATTACATCCAGTCTCCCCATTGCCAACCCGACGGCCTCAGCCAGTCCCTCTTCCTTGATTTTGAATAACTCATCGAGGGCACCCCCTTTACAAGTTATTTCATGCAGATCACGCGCATGCTCAGGATCGTGCAAATGGAGAATTTGAACTTTTTCTAATCCAAGTCTGGTCAGACTTTCTTCAACAGACCGCCTAGTTCGATTGGCATCAAAAATACCATTTTCCATATCACGATCTACTTTTGTCGATATCACGAAACCATTAGGCAAACCTCCTCTCTCCCTCAACACATTACCAATTCTTTTTTCGGAACGCCCAAATCCGTAGTTGTTTGATGTATCTAGGAAATTTATTGGACCATCAAAAATGGCATTGAGGGTTTTTCTTGCTCGATTCTCATCCACTTCATAGCCATAGGTATCCGGCATATTACCCAACCCGGAAGTTCCAAAACACAGAGAGGGTACCATCAGATCAGTTTTTGCGATCCTTTTCTTTTCTGGGATTTGCTGCGACAAAATAGTCCTTTATCAAGATATTTTTTAAGGATGGGCACTATGTCCCTGTTTTGGCAAGCTAGGAACGCTTATTTGCAGAATTAATAACATACCAAAAAGCATCGTGATAGCTCATTACGGCACAAAGATTGTTAATTTGGCTAGTTACTATGGTTCCTTATCCTACCAAAAAACCCAAAGAGATTGGACGTTCTTTTACTCTTTTAAATACACGTCTGCCTGATGCGTTTTCAGTTAGATTGTTTTGCAGTTTCACTAGGAGAAATAAGTTTTGGGATAAAACTTTTAAAGAAAAAAGACCAGAAGAATTAATCGGATTAATCATTGAACATTGTAAGCCACATTAATTTTATTAAAATATTCTTTGAATCCAACTAACTAAGTTGGATGAGGGGGACTTGCATAGCAACCAATAATAGATTGATCATAATCAACAATGGATCCAGTCATCATTCCTGAATCAGCAGATGCTAAAAAGAGTACTGCACGGGCTACCTCATCTGTTTTGAGCAACCGTTTAAAAGGTTGATCGGCTTCTGCTTTGGCGAGCCAATCAGAGTCCGCTTTGTGATATTTTTTTTGAATTTTATCCTCTCCCGGCGTATCCATCCAACCAATATTTAAAGCATTAACGCGAATTTTATTTTTCATCAGACTAAACGCAGAATTTTTTGTCACAATTGAAAGTGCACCTTTGGAGGCACAGTACGCTGCAATAAATGGTTGACCTCCATGTGCTGACATACTCTGGATATTCACGATTGTCCCCTCAATCTTATCACGGATCATGAGCTTGGCAGCTGCTTGAATTAGAAAAAAGGGGGCCCGAGTGTTGACTGCAAACATGCGATCGAATAGATCTTCCGAGGTGTCCAGAATGGTTCCCCGATCGGTGATTGCCGCACTGTTCACCAAAATATCAACTTTGCCAAAAGCTTGATCAGCTTTTTGAATCACTTTTCTGCAATCTTCTACCCTTGATAAATCTACTTGTACAAATTCTGTTGGTGTTCCCTGTCCTGTCAAAACATCTGCAGCCTTTTTACCATTTTGCACATGCCGTCCACAAATCACCAAACCTGCGGCTCTTTGCTCACTAAAGAGTTTTGCTATTGCCAGCCCGAGACCTTGAGTGGAACCAGTAACAACAGCGACTTTTCCTGAAAGATTTTGTTCTGTCATGTTGTTTTAAAAAGGGAAGAATCTACGCGAGATCAAGCAACCTCGCGCAGCATTTAAATGGAAGAATCGTGACTATGAATTGGCTATCAACCCCCACCAGAGAGGCAACTCCAAGCAGCTTCAAATGGACACACATCCAACCCTGTATAGATGGGATCCTCAACGGCTTTTCCATCAGCTAGGTCCTTGAGAACGTACATCGCTTTGTAACCCATCATATAAGGTTGTTGCCCGACCAAACCATGCGTAAGACCATCCTTCAAGATTTCCATCTGCATTGGTAAAGTATCAGCAACAACTACAGCTGTTTGCTTAGTGCGTATTCTCTCCTGATTTTCTCCTGCCACTCGTCTGAATGCCTTAGGAACAAAGTGAGGGAAACCACCAGTTGGCACGTAAGCAGTTAGGTCTGGATACTTGATGAAAATATCCGCCATTTGCTGTACTGAAAGTGGGAAATCGTCATTTGTGTAAAGAGGACAACCATCTGGCTCAGTCCAACCATTTTGGCCTGTTAATCTGTTGCCAGGAGGTGTCGTTCCGGATGCACCTGCCAGTGTATCACGGATACCTTGCATACGCTCGTTGTGGTTAGCAGCCGATGCCCCACCAGATTGAATGCAGATTGATCCACCTTGTGGCTTCAAGTTGCGTGTCAGCCTTGCCAAGTTGACTCCGATATCGTAATTGTTTGTACCAACATAAGCAGTTCGTAATCCCTTATCTTTGGCCAACAAATCAGAGTCCCATGTAATCACACTGATTCCTGCTTCTTTTGCTCGCTTCAGAGCCTTACCCATTGCTGGTGCATTAGAGGGAGCAACAGCAATTCCGTCTACCTTTCGCGAAATCAAGTCTTGTACAATTTGGATTTGTTCCTGTTCAGTGTGCTCACCAGGACCAATGTACAGACATTCAATACCTTCGATCTCACCCTCTGCTTTTTTGCAGCCATCACGGGCCAGATCAAAGAAGGGATTATTCATCGCCTTAGGTACGAGAGCAAAAGTCAGTTTTGCGTGTCCCCCAGCGAAGGCCATCGTGGTTAAGCTGAACGGTAGCAGCAAAGCTCCGAGTAAAAACTTTTTCATAGAAATTCTCCTGATATGAAAAAATAACAATCAGTTGATAGTCACAAACTCAAATGTCATCGATAGGCAGACTCCTTTAAATTTGGTTAACGAGATCGTTGGCTTCGGATTTTTTCCAATGCCACCGCAAAAATAATGAAAAAGCCAACAAAGGTGCCCTGCCAATAGGGATCAACACCTGCCATCAACAAACCGTTTCTAATCAGTTCTACCAGAAAAGAACCAATCAATGCTCCATATGCAGATCCAACCCCTCCCATTAAGTCAGCACCTCCAATGACTGCAGATGCAATCACTCTCAGCTCATAAATCATTCCCAGAGCGTTAGTGACAGATCCCATCCAGCCAACAATCATTATAGCTGACATTCCTGCTGTAAGACTGCAGAAAAGATATGCAGACATTTTAACAGCTTTTACAGGGACTCCTGTCATAGTTGCTGCATTTTCATTGCTACCTATGGCATATAAATGTCGACCCCAGGCAGTAAAATTAAGCATGAATCCTAAAAATATGGTTAAAATAAGCATCAAGACTAATGAATTTGCAATACCAAAGTAGCTTCCTCCTCCAATACTGACAAATAAATCTTCATCAGGCCCAAACTCATAAAACATTTTGTTATTAGAAACTACTAAAGCCAAACTTCGACAGATACTCAGCATTCCAAGGGTCACAACAAAAGGAGACAAACCCACATAACTAATCAGAAAACCATTGACAAATCCACAGGCTAGAGAAGTCAACAATCCAGCCGCAATTCCAGCTTCAACTCCATAGCCACTAGATAAGGTCAATCCGGTAGCGATCCCTGATAATCCCATGACTGAACCAACAGAAAGATCAATGCCGGCAGTAATAATAACAGCTGTCATTCCGATTGCGATAATGCCAATAAATGAAAAGTTAAGAGCAACGTTATTAAAGTTTTGGGCAGTGAAAAAAACCTGCTCTCCTCGTGAATCTGTGCCTGCCCAAGATAGCACTACACATAGACCAATTGCAGCAATAGTTACCCAAAATGGCTGTGAACGATAGAGCTGTTGCCAAACCGAATGTGTTTGTGAATCAATAGCTTTTGCAAGGCTTGTATCAGTCATTGAATTACCTTTTCTATTAAGCGCTTTCAACAGCACCAGTAATTAATCCTGTAACTTCGTCCTGAGAAGTTTGAGATATATGCTTGTCTGCAACCTTCTCTCCTCTTCCCAACACAACTACCCGATCACAGCCCGTAAATATG
>DPLM01000401.1 GCA_003541985.1 Deltaproteobacteria bacterium
TTTACCAGAACCACTTTCTCCGACCAGTGCCAGTGTTTTCCCCTTTATAATATCAAAGCTGACTCTTCTGACGGCCTTAACAGAGCCCTCTATGATGGGGAACTCAACTTCAATATCCTTTGCCTTCAATAGTATTTGATCTAGATTGGTTGACATGGGAAGCTGGCTCACTTATCCGAATAGGGGTCAACGGCATCTCTCAAGCCGTCTCCCATTGCGTTGAAAGCAAGAACGGTTAAGATGATTCCTGCAACAGGAGCCATCATCCAAGGTGCTCTGTTAAACGATTGAAAATCAAGAATCTGATTGAGCATACTTCCCCAAGAAACCATCGGAGGCTGTACCCCAACCCCAAGAAATGATAAGAAGCTTTCCAAGAGTATTACATCAGGCAATTGATAGGTGACCCAAACAACGATATGGGATGTGGTGTTGGGTACTATGTGTCTTAATAAAATTCTTGGCCTAGAAGCTCCAACCGCCTCGGCAGCTCTTACATAATCCATACTCCTAATTGAGATCACCATTCCTCTGATCTCACGACTGAATTGAGCCCACCTTAAAAGCACCAGTATCGCGGCGAACATAATAAAAACGAGTACTGCATCGGCTCTTCTCGGTAATAAGGCAAGAAGCGCTAAATAAAGTGGTAGATCTGGAAAAGCTAAAATAAATTCAACAAATCTTTGTGTCACAAGATCGAAAGTTCCAGCAAAGTAGCCTGAACAAACACCAACAACGATCCCAATCAACCCTGCAGCACCAACAACAAGGAAAGCCATCAATAATGTTATTCTTGTCCCAATTAATAATTTGCTTAAAATATCCCTTCCTAAATTATCTGTCCCTACTAAATAAATGTATTCACCATTCGCTCGATCAACACCAAACAACCGTGTTTCCAGATTAATACCCAAAAAATTCCACGGTCCGCCTTTAGTAAAAAAATGAATGAAAAATTTTTGATTTGGATCGGGTGTGAATGAAAATTCATAGGTGTTAGGATCCATTTCCTCAGTGATTCCATACACAAAAGGTCTTGGATGGAAATTTCCTTCTTGGTCAAAAAAGTGTAGTGTTTGGGGAGGAAAGTATTGACGTTCCCGGTCTGTTCGCGTTGGAGAGTAAGGCGAGAAAAAGGGGGCAAATATTCCCAATATTATTATTGATGTGACTATAAAAGTTCCAATTACAGCATATGGTTTCCTTAAAAATTTCTTACGTACAAGTTCCCAGTAGGTTAAAGATTTTTTTGGTTGAGAGTGCAAATTTATATTCATCACGAAGTTGTAAGTTCCATAGTAGCATTTCGAACTCTTGGATCAAGAATTGCCAAAAGAAGATCAGCCACTAAATTTCCAATGATTAGCAGAACTGCAACCATCATAAAAATTGCAGAAACTACATACATATCTTTTGATGCTACACTTGAAAGAATAAGGGGTCCTACGGTAGGTATTCCCAAGACAATAGCTATTTCAATCTCACCCTTAACCATGTAGTCAAATCTAGAACCTAAATTCATCACAATTGGATGCAGTGCATTGGGTATAGCATGAATAAAAAGTATACGATTTTTACTAAGTCCTTTTGCTTTTGCAGTTTCAATATACTGCATCTTCATTACATCCAATAAGTTGCCACGCATCATCCTTAAAATATAACTTTGTCCAGCCCAAATTGAAATTAAAAGGATAGGCCAAACATGGAAGAAAAAATCAACTAATCGGTGCCAATCCCAATATCCTTGTAAGATATATTCTGGGGATTGGATGGCTCCAATGTAAGGTGAGTGCCATACAAAAGCCAGGAAATACAAAATCACGATAGATATGATGAATTTTGGAATAGCAATTCCAGAAAATGCAATCAGTGTGGCAACTGTATCTGACAGTTTATGCTGATTGAGGGCAGCATAAATACCCAATAATGCCCCAGTAATCTGACCAATAATTAGTGTGACTAAAGCAATTCCGATAGTCCTTGGAAACCGAAGACCTAGCAGCTCAGAAACAGGCCTAGATTGACTAAATGAAGGTCCCAGGTCAAATTCTGTTAAAATCCCCTTTAACCAGTTTAAATACTGAATAATAAAAGGCTGATCAAAGCCATATTTTTCCCTTAGTAATGCTGCAACTGGTTCAAGCTCTACTCTAGATTGACCAGTTCTTGAGATTGTCTGATTTAACCAAACATCTACATAATCGCCGGGTACAGCATAAATGATTAAAAATGAAACAAAAGAGATCCCAAACAGTAGTGGAATACTGGCAATAATCCGCTTGAACAGAAAGAGCAACAATCCCATAAGTTTTGAATATGTGGTGAATGAGCAGGGGAGTTCATTAGAACTCCCCATTATTACTTAAGGTGGTAGGAAAAGTGATTAGCGTTTGTAGGTAGGAATAACTCCAGGCATCAACTCAGAAAGTTGTTGATCTTTTGGAACCCAGAGCCGCTCACGAACCAATGAGTCTTCCGCCCACTCGAACATGAAGACGGGTACTCCTGGATGTGCGTTTTTGACTCGTTTGTTGACCAACAACGCAGCTGGAGCCTGAACTAGACCAACAGTGTAGACGTTGTCTGTCCAGAGTTGTTGGATCTTGCTAGCATTGGCTGATATCTCACCAGCATCCCAGGATTGCTGGATTGCATTCACTGCAGTGACCATTTCCTTCTCAAAGGACATCAGATCACGTGAGCCATCTGCGCTTGATGGGTGAGTGAGTGGGCAACCTGTTGAAATTGGGAGAAATCCACATGTTTCACGTGTTGGCACTACCCAATGGTTTCTCCGTTCAACCATATTGAAGTTTCCTGACTGCATAATTGCATTGAGATCATCATATGGTTTCGGAATGATGCGAATGCCAATTTCACCGAGCATTGATGCGACGGCATCAACTTGCTTCTTGTCTGTGGCCTCACCATTGTCATAAGACAAATCAATTTCGATGTCACTACCAGTTTTTGGCAGGTTGCGAACACCATCTCCATCTGTATCTTTGATGCCAAGATTATCTAAAATCTGCATGGCACCAGCCTTGTTGTAGCCTCTGAAGTTGATGCTATCAACATCATACCACGGGGAACCAGAGGTGAATGCACCAGCCCAAGGATGAGTGAATGGACCACGAGCGATAGACTGTCCAACTGCATTCCGGTCAATCGCATGGCTAATCGCTTCACGGAATTTCAGATTTCGAAACAATCCCCGTAGTTCCTTGTCCACATCGTTTTGAACACCAACATCCATTGAATAGTTGAATTCCAGGTTCCAACCAAGAACTCTTGGACCAAACTGCGCTTTTGTTGGTGCTTCAGCGCTTTGGGACTGCTTGAGCGCTTCCACGTAGTTACCAGGATTCTCCATATTGGAGAAGTCACCTGTTCCTGCAACCGCTTGTTTGGTTCTATCTGACCAAGTCGATAGTTTAAAATGCATCTCATTCATGTAGGGTAGCTGATTACCCTTCTCATCTACTTTCCAGTAGTATGGATTACGACGCATGATCACGATTTGATCCGGAGCATGAACAACTGCCACAAACATTCCTAATGAAACCACATTCTTCAGATCATCAGCTGGTTGAGCATTGCTGTAATCTTCATAAGTTTTTTGGGGATTGTAGCGAGGATGATGATCTTTCAGAATATGTGAAGGTCCGGGGCAACCTTGAATGTATGCCAACGCGCTAACTCGAGCTGGGCCTTGGGGTTCCGTGAAGTCAAAACGAATTGTAAAGGGGTCGACTACACTCATGGTGGTGCCCACCCCCATCCCATCTTTTGGCATACGGGAAGTAACTTTCTCATCCTGAACGTTGTCTTCCCACCAGAAGCGAAGATCCTCTGCATCAAATGGTTCACCATCTGACCATTTGACACCTTCAACCAAATTCATTGTCAAGGAAGTCTTATCTGCATTCCAGGACCAACTTTTTGCCAGATTAGGAAGAGGTCCGTTCTGCTCCTCCGGCTTTCCCTGCCACAATGGCCCTTGGCGAACAAGACACTCTTGCAAGGTGATGTTGATACCACCCCAACCCTGATGCTGACCAGCAAGCCAGTTCCAGCCTTCCGGGCGACCACCGATTACGTGTCGGAATACACCGCCGTACTCACCGGTTCCATCAATCATGGCCCCAGTCTTCATGACCAACGGCTCTTTTGGCAATCGATCTTTGACTGGAGGAAGCGATCCACTTTTTACCATCTCAGATAAAAATGGTGCCTCATTGTAACTTGGTAAAGTTTTATACTCCCATAGATCACTCTGGCCGACTAAATCCCACTTAAGGGATGCCATACTTTTTTCAGCTGGTATTCGATCAGCCAAGGCTGTTGAGGCCCCAGCTACCGAAAGTCCCATTGCAGCAGTGACTGCGATTTTTTTGGCGTGATTACCAATTTTGTTCAGGACGTTAAGCGGCTCTGACTTTTTTTCGGCAGACTCGCAAAGAGAAAGGATTTTCTCCTCGTTGATCTGGAACTCAGGATAAGTCATAACTTTCCTCAATAGTTAATTTAGAACGACCCCATTGGGGTTCAAGATACCTGACAGTTCTCTGCCAAGCGGGAATCAGCAGTCGCATAAGCGGCTGCATTAGGGCTGAAATGCATCGTCCTCCACCATCAGGCTGGCATGGATATCCTCTTTCAGTTCAGCGACATTACGAACCTTCTTGCGGGCCGCTCCAGCCCAGGTTCGGGTTTTAACAGTGTTCTTTGAAAGTCTTTGCCGGGCTGGTTCAATCGCCTCCTCGTATTGAGGCAGCCATTGAGCTTGAGCGATCAACATTTCATCGACCATAGCCCAAACCTCTTCAGGTGAACAAACAGCACCAACCAAGGGATCATGCAGCACGGCCAGCTTCAGTAGATCCACATCTCCTTTCATTGCAGCTTCAACAGACATTCGCTGGACGTCAATCGAAGTTCTGCAAGCCGAGGCGCAACCCATCGGAAGTTGAATCCCTGAAGCCATGTGTATGCCGAAGAGGTCTACAAATCCTGTAGATTCAATGATGCAATCATCTGGTAGATTCTTGATCACACCATTATTTTTAGTGTTGAAGTGTCCTCTGTAAACTCTTCCAGTTTCTTGAGATTCGATGATGTAGCTGCAGTGTTCTGTTGAACGCTCGTATTGATCCAAGGGCATACCTGCTTGGTCCAACCATCTTGGGAAATCATCTTCAAACCAATTTCGACGTTCTGTACAAACTCGTAAGTAACCTCCAGTTTCGCCATGAATCCAGTCCGATAAGTCAATCCATGAATTGATTTCTTCAGGACGTTTTCTATACCAAGGAAGATATTCGCTTAGATGTCCATTGCTTTCCGTAGAAAATATTCCGAATCGCTCGAGAACATCAATTCTGACTTTTTCTTGGTTTGAGTACTTTGGATGTCTGCGAAACGCCTCAAGTAGTTCAGCTTTATCAATGCTACGACCGCGTAGTTTGAGTTGGGTATACCAGGTCATGTGGTTGATCCCACTACACATATATTCTAGGTCACTAGGATACTCTGCCCCTAGTACCTCCGAGATAAGCTTTGCCCCTCCTTGGACGCCATGACAGAGACCAATCGTGTTGACCTTCCCATAGTCCAAGGCAGCCCAAGTGTTCATAGCCATTGGGTTTGCATAATTTAGGAAGAGTGCATCGGTTTCAGCATAGCTTTGAATGTCCTCACAAAAATCAAGAATTGCAGAGATACTTCGCTGCCCGTAAAGGATTCCACCGGCACAAACCGTGTCCCCCACGCACTGATCAACTCCGTATTTCAACGGGATTTCAATATCATGTCTGAAAGCTTCCAAGCCACCAATTCTTGAGCAATTGATTACATACTTTGCCCCAGCAAGTGCTTCTGCTCTATCTGTGGTGGACAACACTTTTGCTGGTAATCTGTTTGCGGAGATATCCTTTTCGAGAAGTTGTTTCACCATTTCAAGATTATCTTGAGAGATATCTTGGAGAGAAAATTCTGTATCTCTTAGCTCCGGAACAGTAAGAATGTCTCGAACTAATTTCTGTGTGAAACCAACGCTGCCTGCACCAATAAAAGCGATTCGCATGTGCTACTTTCCCAGTTGTGTGTTTAAACCTTGGGGTTCGTTAAATCTCGGTTCATTTTGCGCCAGTGATACTTGCGGCTACCATTGTAAAAAGGCTTTTCCTCAGCTGAGAGGGTTTTCAAAAAATCAGGATCTGGCTCATAATCAAACCAAGGCTGAAAGAAATCAGGTGTATATCCGCCCAGAATCAGCAATCGATCTTTCCCGGATCTATTTATTCCACCTGCGTGAATCGTTGATTCGAAAAAAAGTAAGGTAGAGCCTGCCGGAGCAGTAACTTGATGTCGTAACTCCGGCCTTTCTTTCACAGCCTCAATCAATAAATTTTCTGAAACATCCGCCATTTTGTGACTACCAGCGATCACGGTTGTCCCTCCGTCATCTTGCTCAAGATCAGTAAGGTTGGTAAGGCATTTTACAAAAGGGCAGTGGAACAAACCCTTGGTGCGATAACTGAAAGCTGGGTCGAATCCTCGATGCCATCCATGGTTCTCAGAAACTGGCTGGCTTAGGTCTCGCCTGCGAATGTGAGCGTCTGACTGCTCCAATCTTACACTGCCACCTACCGCATCTTCAGCAAGTCCTACAATCTTAGGGTTTGTTACATAGTCGCGGAAACATGATGCAAGATGGGGGAGATTGTCAATTCGGAAGAAATCCCAAGTAGTTGAGGTAAAGAACATATGAGACTTGGGAGGTACTTTGTCTCGGTGATAATCCTGCTCAAACTTAAATATTGTCTCTACCAGCAAATCAACCTCAGTTTTAGAGAATAACCTCTCTAAAACAACATAACCGTAGATATCGAGATGTATCCGTTCAGCTGGAGTCAGCGAAAAGGTTTTGTTGGCAGAGGATGGTGAGATAAGAGTAGTCGGATTTGGCAAGTGTCCACTATCAGTCGAACGACCAACATCTTTAGTAGGCATTTCAGACATGGGTTTTTTCAGGATGATTGAATTCAGAATCCCACATTGCATAGGGGGCTACCATCTGCCTGCGTTCTGGGGTTAGCCGTTTCAAGAGTTCCTTTGAAGGCCGGTACTGGTGTCGGAAATTTCCCCAGGAGGGTCCGTATCGATAAACAGCAATTCGTCGAATACCAGTGTTGCTACGTTTAGCGGAACCATGACAGAGTCCGTCCACAAAGACCAGCGCATCTCCAGCCACCATCTGGATCTCGATCGCTCCTTCAATCAACATACCGAAACCTTCGCTACGCATCGCCACTTTCTTTAAGTCTGGATGCTCAAAATTGGATTTGTGGCTACCTGGAATAAGGATAGTTCCACCATCACCTGGGCTTATATCTGTCAGAGCAATCAGTGCGTTTACTTGACCACACATGAAACGGCCCCCATGGAAGCGATATTGATTTCTGAGGATGGAAGGATAGCCACCCGAATGCATCCCGATCGCTCTGCCACTCCCTCGTAAATTAACAAAATTTTCATCAATAAATAATGGCCCA
>DPLM01000184.1 GCA_003541985.1 Deltaproteobacteria bacterium
GGTGATTGCCCTAGTCAAGGAAGCAGGTTTGCGCGGGCGGGGTGGAGCCGGATTCCCCACAGGCCTCAAGTGGAGCTTCATGGCCAAGAATACGGGGAAGCCGAGTTACTTGGTTTGCAACGCAGATGAGTCTGAACCAGGGACTTGCAAGGATCGGGAATTGATGCTCAAAGATCCACATCTTTTCCTTGAAGGGATGATGATCGGTTGCTATGCCTTGGGCTGCCATCACGGCTACATCTACGTCCGAGGGGAGTATTTTCCAGCAATCAAGAGCTTGAACAAAGCTATTGATGACTGCTACCAAGAAGGAATCCTTGGCCCAAAATTATTGGGCGGCGACTACGAGTTGGATCTGACAGTTCACACTGGTGCCGGTGCCTACATATGTGGTGAAGAATCGGCCCTGTTAGACTCGCTGGAAGGCAAACGCGGTCATCCCCGTGTCAAACCTCCATTTCCTGCAGTCGCCGGATTTAATGATTGTCCAACTAGTGTGAACAACGTTGAGACCCTGACAAATGTCACAGCAATTTTGGCAATGGGAGCTGATGCCTACAAGAACCTGGGTAGCCCTAATAATGCAGGAACCCACTTGGTAAGCTTAGGGGGGCATGTCAGCCGACCCGGCGTGTACGAAGTTGCAATGGGGGTTGGCTTGCGAGATATCATTCATGAACTTGGGGGCGGCGTGCGTGGAGGAAAGAAACTCAAGGGAGTGATTCCTGGAGGGTCCTCTTCCCCAGTGCTACGGGCAGATGAAATTGATATTGCTTATGACTTTGATTCGGTTGGTAAGGCTGGATCGATGATGGGCTCTTCGGCAATCATGGTTTTTGACGAAGACACTGACGTGGTCAAGTTGCTGCACCGTATCTCACGTTTTTACAATCATGAATCCTGTGGCCAATGTACTCCTTGCCGCGAAGGGACTCACTGGGCCCGACAGTTGCTCCGAGATTTTCTTCAGAACAACGGTAGTGAGCGCAAACTCAATCGATTGCAACGAGTCGGGCGCAACATGGGAGGGACTACACTCTGTGCACTTGGAGACGCTGCCTCTATGCCTATTGTCAGCTTCCTCAAGAAATTCCCCGATGATTTTCGACATTACTACGCAACTGCTTCCTGAGAAAAAGTGATGGAAGTCTTTTATATTGATGATCAACCGGTTCCCTTTGAGAAAGGCGAGAAGATTCTCTCGGCAGCACTGCGAACTGGTTTGGAAATTCCTCATTTCTGCTACCATCCTGCGCTCTCGGTGGTTGCTACTTGCCGCATGTGCCTAGTCGATGTGACAGATCTTGGCAATGGACGCCCAGCACCTAAGTTGATGACATCCTGTTCGACCGATGCCATGCCAAACATGCGGATCTCCACCAAGAATGACAAGGTTCAGGAAGGTCGGGAACTGGTGATGGAATACCTACTGGTTAATCATCCGCTAGATTGCCCAGTTTGTGATCAGTCTGGAGAATGTACTCTGCAGGATCATTCCTATGTCCATGGGACCGGGCACTCCGAGATGGAATATAACAAGCGAGTTTACGGCTGGCGCGACATCGGCACTTTTGTACAACTGGAGCGCAATCGTTGTATTCATTGTTCCCGCTGCGATCGGTTCACTCGTGAGATCACAGGAACGGACGAGTTTGGAATGTTCAATCGGGGGCATGAGTTGACAATTGATACATTCTCAGACCGAGCGATGACGAATCAATTTCAAGGCAATATGGCTGACATCTGTCCAGTGGGTGCAATCACTGAGAGAGAGTTTCGATTCAAGCGAAGAGCCTGGAAACTCCGTAAGGTTCCATCAGTCTGTAATGGGTGCTCCACGGGTTGCAACATCACGATTGAACATGATCGCAACGAGGTACTTCGTCTGAAGCCCCGTGAGAATCAAGATGTAAACCAGTGGTGGATGTGCGATGAAGGCCGGTTAACCTACCTGCAAATGAATGAACGAGAGCAACGTCTTGCCAAACCGATGGGGCGTGTCAAAGGGGACTTGTTACAGGTGACATGGCAACAACTCTATGATGCTGTGGCTGATCGATTGGAAGCCTTGAAGCCAAAAAAAGAGCAGGTTGTTGCCTTAGTTGATACCTACTCTACCTTAGAAGAGATGTTCTTGCTGTGCCGCTTGCTCCAAGAAGTTTTCTCTTCGGATCAAGTCTTTTATCCACAGCAGGACTGGACACAGCCAGAATCAGAATATTTCATTGAAACACTGATCACTACGGATAAAGCTCCTAATCAGGCTGGAGCGCGATTATTGGGGCTCAAGGGATCCCAAGAGCATGATGTCATTAGTGCAATGAAATCGGCCAAGTTACTATTTGTCCTTGGCAATCCCTTCATTAAGGAACAACCACTTCTAGATTTGGCAGGAACAACAGAGTTGACGGTGCACATTGCTTCTCGGCACAGCGAGTGGACTGATCGAGCAGATGCAATCTTCCCTGGGCAAAATCATGCTGAGAAAGAAGGAAGCTTCCTGAATAAACAGGAGCATTGGCAGCGGTTCTGGCCAGCTTTGCGGCCTTCCCGTCATGTTCGTCCTGAATGGCAAATTCTCAGTGAACTGCTGCACATGGGAACAGCCACCCCAGTTCAGCAGACCCCCCAGTTCAGTCAGATTTTCCAACAGATGACCGCTATCGAACATAAGTTATTTGGGAACTTGCCCTTGGAAAAATTGGGAGAGGGTGGAATTTCTCTGGTGGAGCTACGTCAGCAACCAGATTCCCTAGCTCAGACTGCTTAATCCTCTAACTTGAACCATCAGTATGATTCTCTTTTACTTGTTTGCCCTGCTGAGCGTCTTTGGAGCACTTGGGGTTCTTTTTTTGCGCAACCCCATTCACGGAGCAATGAGTCTCGTGGGTAGTTTTTTTTCGCTGGCTGCAGTGTATGTGATGATACAGGCTGAGTTTGTAGCTGTTATCCAGGTGCTGGTCTATGCCGGCGCAATCATGGTTTTATTCCTCTTCGTATTGATGTTGTTGAGTTTACGGGACGAAGGGCCCTCATTCATTCGTTGGTCTGTCGGCAAGGTGTTGGCTGTCGTGATTTCTTTTGGCATCTGGGCCCAATTAGCCTTGGTGCTCGGTCAGTATGATCAAGAGGCTCTAGTGCCACAGATTGTGTTTTCTGGCGAAGAAATCGATTCGATCAAGCTAATTGGGCAATTGCTATTTACGGAATATCTATTGCCCTTCGAGGCAATTTCTTTACTGTTGTTGGTCGCAGTGATCGGAGCAGTCGTGATTGCTAAGCGCCGTCATCCTGAACCATCCTCATGATGCAAATTCCACTGGGTCACATTCTGGTCCTCAGTTCACTGCTCTTCTCCATTGGAGTGCTGGGAGTCTTGCTTCGGCGCAATGCGATCGTGATCTTCATGAGTATTGAGTTAATGCTGAATGCCGTCAACCTCTCATTTGTCGGCTTTGCCCAATCGATGAATTCGCTCAATGGTGTGATGTTTATCTTCTTTATCATTGTTGTTGCAGCTGCAGAAGCGGTGGTTGGCCTTTCCATCATTCTGTCTCTCTACCGTTCACGTAGAACGCTCAATATTGATGAATTCAACCTGTTGCGCTGGTAGCGTTCAACCAAGGCAATCTTTTCTCTGACTCAAGGCCTCATGGCAACGCAACTCTGGCTGATCCCTCTCTTCCCGTTGCTGGGTTTTGTCCTCAATCTGCTCCTGGGTTGCACTCTAGGTCGAACCTTCACAACCTTGGTTGGGCCACTGGCTGTACTAGCAGCATTGGGTCAATCTGTTTGGGCTTGCATCGCTCTGTGGAGCGGGAGTGCAACAGCAATTCAAGAGACGCTCTGGCGTTGGATTCATATTGGTGATCTGCAAATAGAGATAAGCTTTCAAGTAGATCCTCTGACAGCTATGTTCCTGCTGATCATTACGGGGATCGGATTTCTGATCCATGTCTACTCTGTCGGATATATGGCCGATGAGGAGCACTACGGACGATTTTTTGCCTTTTTGAATCTGTTCGTGTTCTTCATGTTGGTGTTGGTTTTAGCTGATAACTTATTGCTGATGTTTGTTGGCTGGGAGGGAGTTGGCCTGTGCTCGTATTTGCTGATTGGCTTCTACCACGAAAAGATCTCTGCCGGGGAAGCAGCAAAGAAAGCCTTCCTTTTCAATCGAGTTGGTGACGTTGGGGTACTCTCAGCAGTGATGATGCTCGTTGTCTATCTTGGTACTCTGCGCTTTGATGAAATCAATGCACAGGCTGGAGCCTTAGGCGAAGGTAGTTTAGGCGTTACCTTGATCACCTTACTGCTTTTCCTCGGAGCAACAGGTAAGTCTGCTCAAGTTCCTCTCTATGTTTGGTTACCAGATGCGATGGAAGGCCCAACACCCGTTTCGGCCTTGATCCATGCAGCCACTATGGTTACAGCTGGATTGTACCTCGTAGCCAAACTGAGTTTCCTGTTCATCTTGGCGCCTTTTACTCTCATCATTATTGCCGTGCTTGGGACAGCGACGGCTTTCTTGGGAGCAACGGTTGCCCTGACCCAGACCGATATCAAGAAGGTCCTCGCCTACTCAACCGTTAGTCAACTCGGCTATATGTTTTTGGCAATGGGTGTTGGGGCGTTTGGAGCTGGAATTTTCCATGTACTGACCCATGCTTTTTTCAAGGCTTTGCTTTTCCTGGGGGCTGGTGCCGTAATTCACGCACTGCATCATGAACAGGATATGCGCCAGATGGGGGGGCTACGCCAGAAGTTACCCTGGACTTATGCAACAATGTTAATGGGTACTTTGGCCATCAGTGGCATTCCATTGTTCTCAGGGTTCTTTAGCAAAGATGAAATTCTCTGGAGTGCCTACAGTTCTCCATTTGGTAGCCCAGCACTATGGATTTTCGGTTTTCTCACTGCAGGTTTGACCAGCTTCTACATGTTCCGGATGATCTATCTGACTTTCCATGGCTCTTTCCGAGGAGCACATGAAGAATCGATTCATGAACCTCCGATGAGTATGGTTTTGCCACTTATCGCACTGGCAATTTTGGCTGTGTTTGGCGGCTTTCTAGGTGTGCCGCACGCGTTACACTTCCTACCGAACGGCATGGAAATTTACTTCCACGGATTCTTTGCAGAGGTTGAATTACATGGCTCTGTGATCGAGGAATTGGCCCTGATGGTGATGTCGGTGGTACTGGCGTTTATTGCTTGGGGACTTGCCAGTCGGCGTTATCGCAACGGTTGGCCACGTGCCATTGATCCAGATTCTCTATTGGCAGGTGCAGAGCGTTTCTCACTGCAGAACTGGAATGTGGATGCGGTCTACACAAATATGGTTGTCCGACCGTTCTACCATATCTCTTTCAGTGTTCTTTGGAAAACCTTCGACCGTTACGCAATTGAAGGACTACTACAGGGAGTTGCAAAGTTGCAACAAACTGGAGGGTATTGGTTCCAGCAAATGCAAAACGGAAGCATACAACACTACGCCACCATTTTTACCGTCAGTACTTTCTTGCTGCTGTTATGGAGCCAACTCTAAAGAATGGAGTTGACTTTTCAAAAAGAATCAAAGATAAATATTAGTTTGTTTGCTAGCGGAACGAAAAATCAACCGCTAATACCCGCCAGTCCCTGCAGGTTTCTCATCCTGTATTCTGTAATCAGTTCGCCTGTTAACAAGGAGGTCCAGCTGTGCAAAGCGCGGCCCGTGTCCCATTGTCTCCAATACCTCCTCTGTTCCACTGGACCCCATGCATAGTATCTTCCAAATACAGCACCGACCTATCTACTCTGCTGGCCTGTGTTCCTCTTGCTGATTCCACCTCTGTGGCTCAGTCAACTCTCTAAACCAGGAAAAGCTTCATGTCTGTCACGCTGAGCAACCGACATCGTATCCGGCGTTCTTTTGGGCAGATC
>DPLM01000045.1:0-2133 GCA_003541985.1 Deltaproteobacteria bacterium
GTCAGTGGTGGGACCTATGAGTATGCTTACAGAACCCTGCACCCGTTAGTAGGCATATTTGCTGGTTGGTTATTTCTAACCGCAAAAAGTGCCTCCGCTGCTACAGCTGCATTGGGAGTCATGAGTTTTTCGGCTGCTGCAATCAATCTGGAGCTTAATGATTTTGCTTTGCGAATTGGGAGTGCTGTTCTTTCTTTGTTGGTCACTTGCTTGGTATTGCTTGGTCTAAGACGATCGAATCAGTTCAATATCGCTATCGTTCTGATAACGATATTATCATTAGTTTCTTTTGTTCTATTTAGCGCTTTTGTGGAGGTTACAGCGGATTCTAGCTTTTTCGATGTCACGTTAGCTCCGGACGCGTTACTAGAAGGCACAGCATTATTGTTCGTTGCATACACAGGTTACGGTAGAATAGCTACTCTGGGAGAAGAAGTGAGAGAACCTCGAAGAACAATCCCATTGGCTATTTGCGCAACTTTGGGGATTTCTTGGCTACTTTACGCCTCTGTGGGCTGGGCCCTGACAAATTATCAGGAATTTGAAGTTTTAGGCCTTGGAGACGGTTTAAACCAAACACTTCGCATAGAAGTAATAGCTCAGACGTTTAACCAGCCTTGGCTAGAGAAACTTGTTCAGGTGGGTGCCATCACCGCGATGCTCGGCGTTTTATTGAATCTAATTCTTGGACTTTCAAGAGTCTATCTTGCTTTTGGGCGAAGAAATGATCTGCCAAGGGCTTTTGCTAAATTGGATGCTCAAAGTAACCCAAGACTAGCTGTCCTCTTCACAGGTGTTGTTATCGCTGCGCTATGTTTGATGGGTGATGTTCTCATGACATGGTCGTTAAGTGCTGTTACTGTCCTTATATACTATGGAATCACAAATCTGGCAGCACTTCGGCTCGATGAGCAGAATCAAATCTTTCCAAAGTGGATATCAATCATTGGCTTTTTTTCATGTGTGTTCCTAAGTGTTTTTGTGGGACAAGAGATTTGGTTAAAGGCTGGAATCCTAGTAGTTCCGGCCGTTTTATTCTCAGTTTTACTTCGCTCCCAAAGTAATCAATCCAATTAAAATAGAATGTTTTGCAATGTGTAAGATTCCTGCTCGATTTATAACTCTGGAAGGAATCGACGGTTGCGGAAAGAGTACTCAGGCCAAATTGCTTAGAGAGTTTTTGAGTGCAAGGGGGATCAGCGCAGAACTGACACGCGAACCGGGAGGGACAAGAATCGGAAAATCAATCCGACGAGTATTACAGAATCCTGAAAATCAAGAGATGATTCCTGAAACCGAACTATTACTGTACTTGGCAGACCGACTCCAGCATCTACAGGAAAAGGTTGTTCCTGCACTTGCTGCAGGAACATGGGTGATTAGCGATCGATTTCATGATTCTACCGTTGCCTATCAGGGTGGTGGACGCAATATGGATTTGACCTTTCTTGACTCAATTGTCCTTGAGAAAATTCAACCTTTCAAACCTGACAAAACGCTCGTTTTACTTCTATCTCCGGAAATGGCTCTTAAGCGCTTGCGGCTACGAGAGATCAATAGGGGGATGGTCCTCTCAAGGCTGGATTTGGAATCAATAAAGTTTTTCCAAAGAGTAGATTTGTCTTACAGAGAATTGTTGCAGCGAGAACCAAAACGTTGTGAGCCCATCGACGCCTCACAACCAGTAGAAAAAGTTCAACACCAAATTCAAAGTCAACTTCCTGTTGATTGGCTTCTTTAAGAAATGACTAAGAACCAGGCTCTCAAAATTGATAATTTTTCGATAGGCGAGACCTTCGAACAGTTAGATGTAGATGATCCAGAAGAAGCACAAATCTGGGCTGATCATGATCTTGCAATTCTTGTTGAAAACCGTTGTGGGATTGACGAAGATCCCAATGGGTGGAGTGATCAGGAGAGAAAATATTGGCGCAATCGATGTTTGCTACCGACAGAATCCTTCCTGGAGCCCAGGGCTTGTGGAAGATATCAACACTTTTGGATCATTGAATCTGCAGATCGGGCGGGGATTATAGCTTTAGGTAGCCCAAACATGGGTGATAATCGGCTTTTTGCGGGCAGTCTGTACCTATTGCCAAAATTTCGAGGTTTTGGCCTTGGAAAGAAAGTTCT
>DPLM01000045.1:2529-3271 GCA_003541985.1 Deltaproteobacteria bacterium
TGGCGTTGGCGAAATGCTGTTCAATTTTACCTAGAAAATAGTTTCTGGTTGGATAAATGGCAGGGGAACCTGACCTTCATTAAGCAACAAGGGCTACCAAACTATCGGTTTTCAATGAAAAACAACTGGGCATCCTTTCAGTTAGGTACACCATTCAACGCCGTTATTTTCAAGGCTGAACACAGAAAATTTTATACGGATTTTGCTGAAGAACCATTGCCAGACAAAGTGGGCTGGAAATCTTTACGGCAGATTTCGCTGAACACATTCGGGCTCTTTTTGGCCATGTCTGGTTGGCCTTTAAAAAGTGGCTTTCTGAGTCGATTTGTTCCGGAAAGATCAAAAAAGAGATTGGCGCTAAAAGACATGATAAAGAACATTGAATACATAAAAAAAGCTAGCCCTGTATCTATTGAGAAACTATAAACTTAATTCGGCAGTCAAAGCATCCGCAACCAGTAAACCTTTTTTTGTAAGCACGATTCGATTGTCCATCCAATTTAACAATCCCTCTTTTTGCCAGACTCTCAATAAATCAAAGTGAGTACCTAGCCAATTTTTAGGAGCAAAATTTTCTTCCCACTTCTTCAACGATAGTCCCTTTGTTTGCCTTAATTGAAGCATCAGAAATTCGTTTGCTTTCTGATTATGTGTTAGAGTTTCTGAAAAAGATGTAGGCCAGCAGTTTTTTTTCAACAATTCTACATATTGGCGAAGGGATCGTAGGTTCCCCCACCGGCTT
>DPLM01000210.1 GCA_003541985.1 Deltaproteobacteria bacterium
TGTGCCGATGCCGTTGTGCGGTTATTCATTACTGAATATCTTTGCCGCCGATTCGGACGCTCACAGTGCCAGAGGTGAACTCACCAGTCTTGACCCCTACCCGGTAGTAGATGTTTTCCGCTTCATATCCCACTCTCTCAACAGGGACAGTGAAGGTTTCAACATCCTCAAAGTTGCTTGGGCTGGATGTGTCGTAGCTCTTTTGGACCGTCACTGTGGCGCTGAATGTACCTGACACTGAGATCGAGAAGTCTCCTGCCAGGACCATAACCGCATCAGTGAATGAGTTTGCTCCTGTAATATCTTTAGTTGCTAGTGCAGCCATGTTTGTCTCCTATGCAAAAACTCGCTGTGGTGTCTTGGGATTGACACCGTATTTTTCATCAAGTGCCTCAAAAAAACTACGCTGGGCATCACCGACCAAGCGCACGTTGATGTGATACCCAGTGACCGCTTTCATCTCTGGCGACTCGATGCCGTCATCTGACTTGATCATCTTACCTGTCGGCTTGTACATCTTGCCAATCCTATCAATCGCGTAGTCGTGTGACGCCTCAGCTAACACAGTCTTTCCATCATCATCTGTGGTAGTCAGAGATGCTAGCTGAGTCATCATCGCCTTCTCACTGGTAAACTTCATGCAGAAATCTATCTTCGGTGCTGGTGCTTCACTCATCGCGTGATCTCCTGTAGCTGTGTGTCCGACAATCTTCTGGGAAAGTATTGAAACTTTTTCATGTGACCGTTTAAAGAAAGATTTGTCCCAGTAAACCTTCCGAGCGTCAAAATAGTATTGGCTGGTATCGTGCAGGACGTATCTGTTGAGGCAGCTAAATCTGTTATTGCAAAAGCAGCATTATTTTCCTGATACGCGGCAGCCATTTTTTTGAACGAATTCAAAAACCCTGTGCCTCTCACTATATTTGCTTGCTGCACATTTCCAGTTTCAATCTCAAACTTCAATGCTTCTGAGCTTGAGAAAAACAACAAAAACCTATCTGTGCTTTGGGCGCCAGAAGAACTAGCAAGAAAAACTATTTTCGAACTCCCCTCCCCATCGAATGTAGAGGCTTCAGCAAGGAATGTTCCCTCGTCTTGGTTATACCCAAACGCGCTTGTCGCAATTGTTGCTATATCAGCAGCCCTGGTTGCGGCAGCACCTGACGTTGGGATGTAGGATGTGGGGAAAGAGCCTTGTTCTAACTGTGCACCGTAAATTATTGCTGCATCTCCAGAGGAGGCGTCAAAAGAAGAATCTGTTCTTGCTAAATAAATTAAACATCTTCCCGTTTGGCTAGAAAATCCATCAACGGACATACTTAGCCTATAGAATCCGCTGCCCATGTCAGTTATTGATGCATTACTAAGATTTTTCCCTGTCCCTACAGCAGTGCTTGACCCTAAAGTCCCGTCATCAATCTTGAACCATTGGCGTTGCCCATTTGCAGACGAATCTATAATCTGCAATACGATGAAAGAAACATTATTGTGTTTTCCAAAAATAGAGAGTGTTGCTGTACCAGTTATGGCTGTTGATGGTGTATCCTCAAGCCTATTTGTGCTAGATGTTTCTAACACAAATCCACTCTGACCTCCATCTGGGGTCGTAACAGTTGATGCTGTAACTGTAGCAGATCCGAATTTAGTCCAATCAGAATCACTAAAATCTTCTGAGTACGTGAACAGATTCGTCCTAGACTCCTCGATCAGAAGACCTTTCCTGTCGTTTGTCACCGGGTCAAAGTCAATGCGTGGGATGTTTGTCGTAGCCGATTGGATAAGGCCGTTTGAGCCTACAAATGTAGCAGTGGAAGCCCTTGTAAACGTGATCAGATCTGCAAAGTTGTCATGGTTTCTGCTCATCGTGTCAACTCCGTGTCTACAAAACTTGTCTCGCTTGAGTCAAACACCAGGCTAAGGGATGGCTCCAGTGATGGCTGTGTGAGTGCTATCAGGGTTGCATCATCCAGCCGCCTAGCAAAATACTGAAGAGTCCTAATGTGACCGTTTAAGGAGCTTGCACCTGAAGAACTAGCTGTTGATCCAATCGCAATATCTGCAATCGTGTCTGGCATATCGACAGTGGTGTCTGACACAGATGTGTCTCCATCGAGAACAAAAAATGTATCATTGCTTTTTACACCTAAAGCAACTTTGACAAAAGCTGTTGCTGTTTGAGGAGATCCCAGTGACTGATCAAATTTATTAATTCCGTCGTGCCTCACCAAAGCTCTCACTGTGTGACTTGCATCAAACTGTATAAACACTCTCTCGTTGGTTGCCGCTCCACCTCTGAAAATATGTACAAAATCTTCAGCTATTTCTGCTGTCTGCGCTTCAGCAAACCAGGAAAACTCAGTAAAGTTGAACGGAAAATCAGTTGTGTCGATATCTGCCACATCAACAGCCCTGGTGGCAGCCGCCCCTGATGTCGGGATATAACTGGTTGGGAAGGCGGCTTCTTCTAGTTGAGCGCCCCAGACAAATATAGAGCTTCCGTCTAAGGAGAAGGTGGCTGCAAAGCCTGCCGAACCGATGCCAGTTCCTGGAGTGATCACGATCAAAGCCGAGTCGCTGCTTACATCAGAGGTGTCACTTACCCCCGTAATCTCGCACCGATACCATCCGTTTCCGTACTTTTCCATTTCTGCCGAGGTAAAGGTTGAATTGCCATGTTTTCCAGAGCTAACTATCACGCCTTCTTGCAAATCAAACTCAGCATGAAAGTTAGAGCCATTGAAGCTTCTGACCGTCAGCCCTGCATATCTGGCATCATTGTT
>DPLM01000244.1 GCA_003541985.1 Deltaproteobacteria bacterium
TTTTTTAGAGACAGGTGTACTGGTTGTTCGCTCAATTAATTGGCGCACCATAAGTTCGCATCAGCACTCAAATTACCCAAATTGGTTTCTTCTGTTCTAACTTTGCTGCGGCATCCGTCAATATATACTTTTTATAACCTGCGACATTACCAAATTATTTTGTAATCACCTCCTGAACTGCATTTCTGATTACTGTGACTCCAACATTACGGATACCCCCAAACAAATTTACAATTTCTTCAGTTGCTGCATATGCTCCGCTTACCTGTGGATCGATTGAATCAGGTTAAACGCGACCTTTTTCGTCAAAAGTAACTACTAATCTACCTAAATACTTATAGTCAGCATCCACATTAACAAGAATGACGGGGTTACCCTCTGCATCGGTTGTCTCATATGAATAATTTTCTTCAAAAGCTTTGTCCGTTATTAGATTATTGCTAAATAATCGATCATTCAAATCACCCATTCTGGTGTCAGAGCCAGCAACGATGATATCAACACCCTTGATCAGATTTGCTAACTCTTTCTCATACTCAATTTGTTACATGTGGGATAAGAGTATGATTTTGTTGATTCCATTTGCATGCAGAGAATCAACTGCCTCTTTGATAATGGGAGTAAGTTCTTTCATTGAAGACGTTGGTAGTGGGCTCACATCCAGTCCATATGGGCTACTAATAAAAGGGAATGTGGTAGTTAATACTTCTATCAGACCGATAGATTCTCCACCAATTTTTGCCACAGCATATCCAGCAACTTTGCCAGCCAACTCACCTATCATTTCTCCATTCATTCCAGTTTGAAAATTCTCATCTCCAGAAAAATCAATGTTGATTACTAAATATGGGAACTGAGCTTTAGAGGAGCCGTCTGCTTTAATAGCATCTGCTAATTCTACAGGTCTTACATCAAATTCATGATTGCCAAGCTCAGATTCCTAAACTCCCATCTCATTCATTAAAGTAATATCAGCATGTCCAGGTTCATTTGAACCAGTAAAGTTTTTAACTAACCGTTGCTCAGCTGCATAAAACTTAGGGCCTAGAAGGATATTGTCCCCCGAACTGACAAATAGGGTGTTAGGGCCATAGACTGGGTCAGCCTAGAAAGCACCCACCAAAGCTGCAAACTCGCCAACGTTTGATAGAACACTTTGCTCATTACCATCAATATCAGCGAAATGAAGAAGTTGAAGCGTAAAGCTGTCTGCCATGGCAGGAATTGAGAAAAGTATACCTGTGAAGGTACTAAAAATATTTAATTTATTGGTCGTTGCTTTCTCTCATCAAAGTGTTCATAGACTGTAACTTAACACTGATTCTCAGACTACTATTTCTTCGATTTCATTTTTCAGTTCAGGGGTAATCAACTCCAACACATCCAAGGATTTCATATTTTCATGGACTTGCTCCACTCGACTGGCCCCAGTAATTACGGTGGAAACGTTAGGATGGCTCGCACACCACGCCAAAGCCAGTTGGGAAAGAGAACAGCCTAATCGATCTGAAATGACTTTGAGATTCCTCACTTTCTTTAGATTAGCCTGATCCGTTAGTTTCTCTCGTAGCCACCCATATCCAGGGAGGTTGGCTCGGCTGTCAACTGGAATACCATCCAGATATTTGCCACTTAACATACCTGAAGCAAGCGGACTCCAAATTGTAGTGCCCATCTGATATTTTTTGAAGAGTGGAGCATACTCCTCCTCTAATTTCTCCCGATGTAAAAGATGGTACTGAGGTTGTTCCATAGTTGGCTTGTGAAGGTGATATTTTTCAGCAATCTCGTAGGCTTCCAACAATTCATGTGCGGACCATTCAGAAGTACCCCAGTAGTGAGCTTTTCCAGAACTCACCATTTCTGACATACTAAAGACGGTTTCTTCAATAGGCGTTTCAGGATCAGGACGATGACAGAAAACAAGATCTATGAATTCCAAACCAAAACGTTCAAGCGAACGATCAATAGCTTGTCTGAGATATTTGCGATTCAGGGTGTTTTTTGTATTAACTCCAGGAACGATACCCCAGAAAAACTTGGTCGAGACCAAATAGGTTTCACGGGCCCAGCCAAGTTCTCTTAGAGCTTGTCCCATCAATTTTTCTGACTCCCCTTTTTCGTAAGCCTCTGCATTGTCAAAAAAATTTACCCCCGCCTCATGTGCTGCTTGCATGCAAGCCAGGGCAGTATCCAAGGGGAGCTGTTTGGCAAAAGTAACCCAGGATCCAAAGGACAAGACACTCACTTTGATTCCTGCTTGACCCAATCTTCTATATTGCATCTCCATCCAAAAACTCCTGATTTTATGGTTTACCTATCCCAACAAACCTAAGATGATTGATCAAAATAAAATATAGAGACTATTTCTCTAAATACCAAACTGGAATTAGCAAAATTGCGAAAAGATAAATCAAAATGATAGTTCTCAAAAAATATCAATTACTCTATTCTTACTCAAGAAGTTCAAGGCGCATTTTTTTAAGCCACAAATATGCTTCTCTCAAATCCAACTTTCTTTCATAAATCGCTTTACCCACGATCACTTCATCCACCCCGTCTCGCTCTAACTCCACCAGTTTTTTTAAATCCCCCAGTGAAGAAACCCCCCCAGAAGCTGTTACTTTCAACCCCGTCGATTTAGCCATCCTGCGAAGTGAATTCAAATTTGGACCTGTTAACATACCATCACGAGCAATATCGGTATAAATCACTCTTTCGACACCAAATAGCTTCCACTGGTTTGCAAATTCCTCATCACTGAATTCTGTGACCTCTACCCAACCAGAGACAACTACTTTTTCATTCTTAGCATCAAGACCCAAGATTAGTTGATTTCCGAATCTTTGGATTGCCTCCTTTAAAATTTTTGGATTTTTTACAGCAATCGTTCCGATGATAACTAAACTCACTCCCAAGTCGAAAACTCTTGATATGTCGTCCAAACTTCGAATTCCACCACCCAGCTGTAGAGGGACTTTGACTGCTTGAGCAATGCGTTCTACCTGCTCCAGATTCTTGGATTCACCTCGAAAAGCGCCATCCAAGTCCACAAGATGAATTTGTTGAGCACCCTGCTCTTCAAAACTTAGAGCTGTTTCAACAGGGTCTTTCCCATACACTGTTTCCTCATCCTCTTTCCCTTGAATCAACCGAACACAACAGCCATTTTTCAAGTCAATCGCAGGAATGATCTTCACTAAAACTTCTCCACGTAATTCTCTACAAAACTTTGTTAGGATTTATCCGCGCATCTGGATGGTGCATTTAAAAAGGCTGTCCAGCCAACTATCCATAAAAATGTGAGGCTGCCAAGTAGCCAGTTTATCTTGAGGCTCCAGCCTAAAAGACCAAATCCCAAACCCAACCCAAGCTCCATATGAAATGATTTATTGTTAAATGATACTCTACAGAGACGACATCGACCTTGTAACCAGCAATAAGACCAAATCGGAATATTGTCGTACCAAGCTAATTGCGAACCACAAGCAAAACAGAAAGATCTAGACGGAGAAAAACTATTCAAATTTTTCAACCTTCGAGCAAATTGATCACCAACATCGATTTGTAATTGTTTTTGACAAATTCGTCTACGATCAAACAGAGCTTGTAGGAAACTTCCCAAAATTGCCCCAATAGCGAAGAGTGTCAAGGCACGAAAAAAAGGCGGTGCATCTATTGCATAAGTGTGGAAATCTGTCATTGCGCCGGTGTTGGATACATCGGTTTGTCACGATCATTCAGAGAGGTAGAATGTTCTCAAAACTACGATTGCTGCTGGTCTTGCTCATCGGATGGACCTTGACAGCCACAGCATACGGAGCCGTGGTTCACCTCAACAGCGGGGAATCACTGAGTGGCCGCATTCAGGGTATGGACGAGCAAATGCTCTACCTTGAGTCAGATCGAGGGTTTGGTGTACTCAAAGTTGAAAGAGTTGACATTCGCCTGATTGAATTTGACGCTGCCGAAAGAAATCTTGCACGAAAGCTTGGAATTGGACTTCATTATCGTCCATCTACAGTCCCAGAAGAGCGTATCAGTCTGAAGAACTGGCTCAGCCCTATTGATTCCCTAGAATTGCTGATTGGTTACCATGAAGAAATGGATATTACTCATTTTTCTTTGGAAGGCCGATTCGCAAGAGTAGTTCTGAATGAAGGAGGACATAATCTATTTCTTGGTGCAGGGGCGGGCTTTGAAAGTGAAGAAGATGAAAGAGGCACTCTCTTCAGGCTCTTCACCGGTTCAGAATTTTTCCCTATCAACTACCCAAATGTTGGATTATCAGCAGAACTTGGGCTCAGACGCCAGCAAGGCCTTGGAAGCACTGAACAAGGATTTTACAACGCACTCGCCGCCCGCTATTATTTTTGAGACATTCGATCCAGGGACACCCGTCCCTGTCTACCTTACCTTATTGGTCAGGAGGTCTCATTGAAGTCCAAAACTAACCAACCTCATAATCAAAGAAGATCCAGCCTTTCTTTCGAGGATTTAACAATAGAATCAAATTGGATGGATCAAGTCTTCATTAGTATGGGCGAGATCCCCGACAAAGAAGAAGATTCAGACCCAAATTTATTGCCTGATCAACGATCAAAACCCGGAAAGTTAAAGACTTCTCGAAAAGCTTTTCAAAGCTATACTGCTCCAGACGAAACTCTTGATCTCCATGGTAAAAATCGGCAAGAAGCTTTAGTGCTTGTGGAGAACTATGTTCATTACGGTGCTTTGCACGGACTAAACTCATTATTGATTGTTACTGGTAAAGGCAATCGTTCA
>DPLM01000322.1 GCA_003541985.1 Deltaproteobacteria bacterium
GATAATCACCAGCATGGGAATCCCGCGAAGGATATCAATATAGAACTCAGCAAAGACAGCCAACGGATGCATCTGGTGCTGCCATCCTCCGAAGGTTAGCAATCCAAGTAAAAAGCCGAAGATACCAAAGACTATTGCGGGTGTCCTGTATTCATCTGCTAGAAACTCAGTGCGCCAAAGAATGGTCGCTTCTGCAGGAAGGACTGATTCTGGGATAAAAGCAGCGCTGATCCGTTTATCTTCTGCATAGAGCTTCAGAGCTTGCTCAATATCTTTAGCGGCGCGAATCTGCATCTCTACACCATTGTCAAACTCACCGTAACGCAGCGTGTCCGCTAAACGTTGGGGGGTGTCCTTGATGAAAGCAGCGCGGCCTTCTGTGGTTCCAATCAAAACATACTGTTCCTGTGGCATCTGAAAGAAGAGTAGACCAATGCCCAAAAATAGCCCAGCAATCACTACGTAGCGTCGATAAATTTTGGGGTTGGGCTGCAGGGATAGCATTCCCGCTAGAATTAGCCCAAGGATAGCAGAGGCTACATAAGCGAAAATGGCTGCCCGCAGGGTTAACAACAAGCCAGTAGCGAAGCTTAGTCGTGCAACCAGAATTAAGAAGAGTAGGCTTCCTCCTTGGAGAACCAGCAGTAAATGCCAAATCCAACGGTTGAGATGCTCTGGAAATTTATTTGTAAGAGCAATAGCTCCGAGCAAGGTCGTTCCAAGAAGGTAGGGCCACCGCAGAGTTTCTAGCCATCCCTGCATCCAAGCCTGTCCTTCCGGAGTAAGAGCTGGATAATTGACTTTGGGATCTCGGAATGGGTTGCTGCGAGCATCCAGTAGGTCTCCAATCACCGAATCCCAGAAAGGCGCCAGATCCCATCGTGTGAAGAGCCAGGACATCAGCAATAGGTGTAGCACTAGTCCCAACCAGGAGAATTGATGAGGATAGGAAAGCCAACTGGGCGATTTGCGAGCAAGAAAGATGGGGATCAATCCGCTCAACAACCCCAAAAGCAAAATCAGGAAGATTTGTAAGACTTCTGCAGCACCTTCCTCGACACCAACGATGAAGGCTAGGGAACGGCTGTAGTTTGTGGAGGTGGCGAAGAGATAGATTAAGAAAGGCGCGCTGGCTAGCAGCACAAGATTGCTGGCCCGGAGTTGGAGCCACTCCGGACCGATACGCTTTGGTGAGGGATCGGTCATGCAGCGGGAGCTAAGTTATTCGCTCCAATATTTCAGAACGAGTTTGTCTAGAGTGCCGTCAGCTTTCACCTGAGCCAATCCGGTATTGAAGGCGTCGACCATGCCATCTCCTTCACGGAAGACCAATCCTAGCGGATCGCTGTTTAGTCCCCGTATGCCGACAACCAATTCACCGGCAAACTGCTGCTCATAGGCTGCGGCCGAAGTCCCGTCGATCACGAGTCCATCAACATCTCCGTTTCTCAGAGCTTGAACAGCAGCTGCAAAGGTGTCGAATAGAGCAACATTATTTCTACCCACTAACTCCTCAGCAAGTTGGGCATTGGTCGTTCCAGTCTGTGAAGCCAGCTTGCGCCCAGCTCCTTTCATATCGTCTAGTGTCAGGCCTTCATCATCGATCCTGACCATGATGGCTTGGCTAACCACGAGATATGGATCACTGAAGTCCATCTGCTTATCTCTCTCTGGTGTGATGGAAACACCAGAGACGACCATATCGAATTCACCTTGTTGAAGAGCAGCAAAGATTCCATCCCAGGCTGTAGTCACGAACTGAGGTACACAGTTAATCCGCTCGCAGATCGCATCAACCAAATCCACATCGAAGCCTATGATTTCTCCGGTTTTCTCATCTACCATTTCCATGGGAGGATAGGTGGTGTCTGAGCCAATGCGTAGTACTTTGCCACCTAAATCAGCTGCATGAGCCCAACCTGCAAAAAGCATTAGAGTTGCGGCAATAATGAATTTTTTCATAAAGAATTCCCTACTGAGAAGTGAATGTTGAAACGAAACTGCCATTGAACGACCGACGGACAGTTATAGGGGAAATCACGACTTGGATGCAAGTAAAACTAGCCCTGCCAACTGCATACGTCGGTGTTCTCGTTTTCAAACCCCCCTCTGTGGAGTCCTGTATCGGGTCAAATAAATCAACATTTTGTTCTGACTAACCATTGAACATAACTGGAAAAACGTGTGTTTATTGCTATTGTAAATCTCTCAGCAATCATAGCCAAACTGAAGGGTGGCTTTTCTCTCGGTAGTTCTTCTGATTCTCAAACGACTCAGCATTTTGCGATATTCAAGCGGTATTTTAAATGGATTCTAATCGACTATGAAGACCCGTCACATTCTCTACTGGTTTCTTCCCACCCTAATTGTTGTTTCCACCCTTGGAATTCACGGTTTCGAATACTTGTTGACTGGGAATGCTGAATCAGAGTACGGGAGCCTCTTTAACAGCTTCTACTGGACGGTTGTGACGGTCGCAACCGTGGGCTTCGGAGACCTGTCGCCAGAAACTTACTGGGGCCGGGTGTTCACTATTTTTGTGATTATCGGGGGAGTCCTGAATTACTCACTGATTGTCTCTACCTTGACAAACAAAGTTGGTGAATATCGCTCATCACAAGAAAAGGGACTAGATCCAGTTAAGAAGCAAGGTCACATCCTTGTTTGTTCGGATGATCCGGCCTGGATGTCTAAAATTCTGGGACAGAATCAGCAGTTGGTTCGAGAGCGCAAGATCGTACTCATTTCTCCATCCACTCAGCATCCTTTGCTGACTACAGAATACAATGAAGTCAATTGGGTTGCTGGCGATCCTCAGCAAGTGGAAACCTTGAACAAGGCTGCAGCTACCTCTGCCCATACAGCCTACGTCTATTTCAAGAACAGCAACCAAGGGTTGATCACGGTGTTGCAGTTAGAAACACTTAGCAAAGGAGAACTGATCACCCTGGCTCAATACGTGGGCAGCGATTTTCGTAAATTTTTTGCCGATGTGGGCTGTGATCATGCGCTGAATCCATATGATTTGTATGTGCCAATGATGCTCCAAGCGTTTCGCTCACAGGGGGGGCCTTCTTGGATTAGGGGAGTGGTTCACCAGTCACAGGAGCACCAACTGGAAACACAACCACTGCCAGTAAAATTTGAAGGCAAAACTTGGATAGAATACGTGCATGCAACCAAGCGATCAACGGGATACATGCCACTAGGAATTGTGATGGAGGAGGTAGTGCTGATTAACCCTAGTTCCGAACACGTCCTGCGTCGTGATAACCAGGTGATCCAATTGCAGTCCGTTGCTGAGCGCAAGGGAGGAGACCTGGAAGAACATGGAATTGAAGTGCTGGGAATGGATGATATCCGGATCGAGGGGCACCTATTGATCAATTCGGACAATCCTATTTTTATCCGACGCATGCTGAGAGAGCTGTCCCGTGGGGAGTTGGGGGATCATATTGTAGTGTTAACGAGCCTAGTACAGTCAGAGGAAATTCCGGAAAACCTTTCAGTGGAGTGGATTCAAGATCCCACAAACACCGAAGAAGCTTTCCGCAAAGCACGTGCATCCTTGGCCAAGGTAGCCTTTGTTGATCATCTGCAAGACGGTCAGACCTTCATGGCTGTGCTTTGCCTGGAACAGGAAACAGATGGTGAAATTTTTACAATTGCAACCTTCCGTGATGATAATTTTGACCAGCATCTTCTCAAGGTAGGTTGTGATTTCTGCCTCAAGTTCGATGATCTGATTGTTCCGATACTCGCTCAGTCTGCCAACAACAGTGGTCTCGGTAATCTAGTAAGCCAGTTATTGTCCAGCGATCTCAGTACCCAGAGCCTGTTTGTCCGCCGCCTGAGCTACGATTGGACAACAGCCAATTGGGAGGAAACGATCCTCAAAATCAAAAAAGAATACGGCTACCTTCCCGTGGGTTTGATTCGTCGAGGAACCAACAAACTCCTGGTAAATCCGCATTTTGGCCAATTGGTTAACTCTGGCGACAGCTTGATCTTTATCGCCAAGGAGTCCGCATTGCGAGGTCAACATCTGTTTGATTTGAATCATGCGGATCAGGTTGTGGCCCAGTCACCTCTGACTAAAACTTCTGAAAAAACAGAGACAGGCAATGACGAAGACGACCTGACGCAGCAAGCGCTCAAACTATTGCGACAAGGTGGTGATGCAAGCTCTGCTCATCGTCTGCTGATGCAGGCAGCTACCCTTGGTAGCGCAGAAGCAAAATATGAACTGGGAATTTTAAACTTCCGTGGCAAAGGCATACCGAAAAACCTGGATGAAGCTTACTACTGGTTTCGTGAGTCAGCTATCTCTGGCTATGAGCAGTCTCAGAATGTGCTCTCTACCATTAGAATTTTAAGAGAGACCGAACAAAAATTTGAAGATACAGAAGATCAGATACCAGAATTCAATCCAGAGATGTTGAAGATGTTTACCCCAAAACAGCGACGCTGGTTTGCAAGGATGGTAGTGGCCATGGTTCAGGCAGATGGTCGTGTTGATCTACATGAGCGCGCCTTCGTGCACTCAGCTATTCAACTCCTTTCAGACAACGAAGAAATCCTTGATCTGGAAGAGTATTTCCTGCATGGAAAACGTCCAGAAGTTGAGCCAATTGAACTATCCAAGGAATTGAGGGATCGTGTTATGGATAGTCTCCTCAACGTGGCAACGATTGATCGGCATTTTGATCAGACAGAGTGCGAGTTATTGAGAAATATTGCACTGGCATTAGGGTGTGATGAACAGACTGTGGAGCAACTTTTGGAGATTGGCAATACCCG